>NZ_JBFSTC010000015.1:0-67296 GCF_041466605.1 Vibrio sp. 10N.247.310.17
AAGAGAAGCTGCTTAATAAGCAAGCAAATGATGACAACTACCTTGAAAAACACCGGTACGTTAGATTCCTGCTTTTTAAAAATATCCATGATAATGCCGTTATTTAATTCCTATAAGTGTTTGATTATTTAAGGAGGATTCGATAGAGGTATTCGGTATCGTGCTGCCCGTTAAAGTGAAGATTTTCATCTAAGAAAGTAGTCACTTTCCCGGTGTTACCGTTTTTTTCGTCCAGCTTTTTGAACAATGCCCAAGACGCTTGGTTTGATTCAGTGATAGTCGTTTCTATCGCTTCAATGCTCTTTAGACCCTCTCGTTTAAGTAAGGTGTTCAGCATCTTGTAGGCTAAAGCATTGCCTCTAAACTTAGGCGCCACCGCCACTTGCCAAATAAAGAGAACATTGGGCTCACTGGGTTTTTGATAACTAGAAATAAAGCCAGCAAGGTCACCTTCATGCTCCACTAAAATACAAGTTTTACTAAAGTGAGTAGACTGCAAGAAATTGCAATATGAAGAGTTAGTATCTAATGGGGGGCACTCTGAAATTAATTGATAAATGTTGTTGCCATCCGAAACTTCTGGCTCACGAAAATTCCATTTTTCAATCATCTTTTCTACAACCTCTGGATACAATATCCAAGGCGCTGACGTAATCATACCGAGACACTTCCTTTGAACTCTAATTAAATTCCTTTTAATTATGAGCATTTCCCATACACAAAGATCAACACATAGCGCTAAAAATCAAATTTTAGCGACGCACATCACACTTGAACAAGTATTACATGTATTAAACAATACTTTGAGTTCTAATGTATTTATTGGGTCGGTATAAATTTGAGAGTCTTGAAGGGAATAGACGAAAGGAAATCGTTAGTGCAATTCATAAAATACAGCGTTCAAGTGCCTGAGTAGGAAGGATAGGAATCAGCAAAAATATCGACGACTCCAATACTGAATAAGGTAAACAGTGACGCTCTAAAAAGAGATGACTTAGGCTCTAATATTGAAACGCAGATACCTAAAACAAAAAAACCTAGCGTGAGATAGCTAGGTTTTTCAAGTAAACATAAATTGGCAATCAAAAGAAACAAATTCGAATCACTGAGTTAATCGCGAATTACTTCAGGGGATCATTATCAGGCAGAGCCTTGTGTATCCATAATGCTAAACGCTTCTTAATATTCGCGCCATCAAGCTTACTTTCAGGTAAAGGCGTGATCTGATTAACTCCAACAAGAAACAAGTACACAGCCTTAACTTTTATAGGTTGAGATGAGTGTGGCAAATCAAAGCCTTGTAACTTTGCCATTTTAGAACCGACTTCCAGAGCTTTCTTAAGCAATTTATCTTCATTAATGATCTTCGCGGTTTTCGACATATCATCTCCATCATCTTAATCGAATGAACACTGAGTATATCAAACAGAAAGACTCACAAGATTACTTCGCTCTCAGTTTGAGGAGTCGCTTTGATAAATAACATAAAATTAATTACCACGTAGATATCAATGTTAATTTCAATAACATTGACGAGGCAGATAACAATAAGCAATAGAACTGTTATCAATAATCACTCCCTGAAGAGTACGAAATGCCACCACACTCATATATCTAGTGGTTGTCATATAATGCACTGTTACTTAACTAGTTTTATATTGATTTTGCTTTAATCACATTTACCGTACCCTGCAATGAAAAGTAATTTACAAAGTGCTCACTAGTAAAATAGAATAAAAAGACTAATATTATACTGGTGTTAAAAATGCGTTATCGTTGGGCCTCATTCTGTCATAAAAATCCAATTATCGGACGAATCGTTCATGTCTTTGTTATGTTAGTAGCGGTTGCTTCTATCGCAATTCCATTGATATCAAAAGACGCAACGACGATCTTAGTTTCATTGTGTGCTGCGCTAGTGTGTTTCGTGCTGTTTGTCTTCTTTGCACTTGCTGACAAAATGCGTTCAGGGATGCACTAATCAACTCAATATTCGCCAAGCATTCTCTTTTCTAAACTTCATTATAAAATGCATGCGGCCAAATACGGAAAAGCCCAAAGTTATTAACTTTGGGCTTTTCTTCTAACTGCTGTGGTTAATTACGACCGAGTGATACGACAACCGAGTTTTACAGCGTTATATGCAGAATTAGAAAATCAATCAGGCATCACAACAATACCCATGGTTTCAAGCAACCGCTCTTGTTGCCAAGCGACAATCTTAATCCCTGTCGTATCCACTTTGCGAGGGTCTAACCCTTCTAATTCCGCATGACACAAGTTAGCCCCCTGCATACTGAATTGCCCCCATACATCTTCGGAGAACACGCCTCGGCTTAGATCAGACTCTTTCAGTGACGCACCGCCAAGGTAAGTCCCTATCCAGCGGTTTTCAAACAACTCACACTTTTCCAAGCAGGCCTGCTCCAAGTTGGCATATGACAGGTTACAGCCCGTAATATATGCAGAGCAAAAGTACATCCTATTACTTACTTGATTGGCAAAGTTAGCACGAGTAAAATTCGCTCCTTTTAAATCGCATTCACGCAGCTCAATCCCATAGCAATTCGCATTACTAAAGTTCGCCATCGCCAACTGGCAATTCTGGAAACTTGCGTCTCGTAAATCGGCAATATCAAAGTGGCATCCCTCAATATCGCCTTGTTCAATAAACTTACAGTTAATAAACGTTGCATCACGTAAGTTCGAACGTCTGAAATCACAACGGATAAACGTACAGGCCGTAAATGTAAGCTCTGATAGATCTTGCTGAGCAAAACTGTGCTGATGATAAGTGCTGTTATTGGTATCCATTTAGCCCCCTAAAGAAATCAAGCTAAGACTACCATTGTGATCTTAAGAAAACATCAAATTAAAAACCAACAAAAACAGCAACTTAAAACGCCCTGTTTTGGCCATTTTAAGGCACCAAACGAGCCATTTAAGGTTGTTATTTTCGTTTTATGGCATGCGCTTATCTTGAAAAAAGTTTTGTCGCTTAGAAGGGGGGAGATTAGACACAACGAGAAGATCATCATATGTCAGCATAAACTTGATGCCATAGCCTATATAGATACCTTCGCTTGATACTTAGTCTTTCGAAAACCTTAGCTTATATCGATAGGCTACAACTAAAAGATGATTTTTATTAGTAAAGTCAGAAAAATTGGGAGGCCAAGAGCAAAAAATGGCCGCTTGATGCGACCATTTTATAACTCTTTAAACTTTTTCTTAGCTAGACAATTTAAAACTACGTTAGCTCTTGACGACGTTTGCAATGCCTTCAAGCTGTAGAACTGGAGCTGCGTCGATGTCTTCGGCGTTCATCATTGCAGACACGCGTTGCATCGAAGAAAGTAGTAGGCTTTGCTCCCATGCTTCTAAATTTTGGAATTTTTTAACGAAGTTATCTTGTAGCGGTAGTGGCGCATTGTTAAGTAGCTCTTGACCTTTTTCAGTCAGATTTGCGTGTACTTTTCGGCGATCTGACGAGCTGCGAACACGTTGTACATAGCCGTTCAATTCCAAGCGATCGATGATCGTCGTTGTCGTTGCTTGGCTTACATTGGTCTGATTAGACAATTCTTTGATCGTCACATTACCCATCTCTTGGATTGCGCGCATTAAAATCAATTGAGGGCCCGTCAAACCATACTCCTTACTCAGCTTTTTCGAGTGTAAATCGATAGCGCGAATAATTTGGCGAATAGCGACCAAGATTTCGTCATGTTTATCCAAGATGCAGACCTTTGTACTAATATACTGTGAGTGACTTTACAGTGTCGTGGCGATGAGATTTTCCAAACTGAACAGCTTAGGATCGCTCGAATTACACTGTAAATTGATAATTTACTTCATTGATTTTTCCGCATTGTACTGATGTTAATACTATTCTCAATCTTTTCTATACCACTAAACTTGCGTGGTACGGCACTTTTGCCTAATGAAGGGGGAATCAAAGCTTCAATGAAGACAAAAATAATGAGTCAGAGAATACAAACTCAAAGAATAATATATTTTAATAATCATAGAGATAGAGAGATTTAACCCTCTCCACCCAATAAAAAACCAGCCTCAATAGCTAAGCTGAAAAACGAAATTTTACGCAGCGGTATTCATCTGAAAGTTACCCGTTAGCGCATTATAAAATTCACTGTTATCCAAAATACCGACCAGTTTATTGTCTTCCACTAGCAAAATCGGGTGATTACTTAGCTGTTTCAGTTTAATCGCATCGCGCATGCCAATCTCTGGACTTGCCACTACAACACTCGACGCGCTGATTGCCGTTAAATCGTCGGATTCGTTCCACTCAACAAGCGCTAAAGTCGATTCACCTTTTACAGACAAAGTACCTTCACTCTGCTCAATCCATAAGTCTTTAGAGTCACAGATCTTCCAACTTTCATCTTCTTGTTTCAAAGAATCCAGTGGCTGCATCAACGAACGACCTTTCAATACGTTCAACGGGTTAGTGTGTGCGACAAAATCTTTCACATATTCCGTTTTTGGTGTGAGTACGATCTCTTCAGGCTTACCGTGTTGAATCAGTTTGCCTGACTCCATGATCGCAATGTTATTACCAATCTTCAGCGCTTCGTCTAAATCATGACTCACGAACAAAATCGTTTTGTTAAGCTTGTTTTGCAATAAAATTAGCTCATCTTGCAACTGCGCACGAATCAGCGGATCAAGCGCTGAAAACGGTTCATCCATAAGAAGAATGTCGGTATCCATCGCAAAGGCACGCGCTAGACCAACACGTTGCTGCATACCGCCAGAAAGCTCATGCGGATACTTGGTTTCCCACTCTGCCAAACCCACCATTTCAAGTTGTTCACGCGCTTTAGCACGACGAACATCTTTGGCTACGCCTTGCATTTCTAGACCAAACGCCACGTTATCTAACACGTTTAACCAAGGCATTAGGGCAAACTTTTGGAACACCATAGAGACGCGGTGAGTACGAAGATGACGCAGAGTCGCTTCGTCGCACTGTTCACCGAAATCAACCAGCTTGTCTCCATCTTTGATCGCCAATGAGCCACGGCTGATCTCATTCAGGCCGTTAACTGCGCGAAGCAAAGATGATTTACCAGAACCAGACAACCCCATCAGCACACAAATCTCGCCTTCTTCAACGGTCAGCGACACATTGTCTACGCCAACCACTTGGCCAGTCTCATCAATGATCTCTTGGCGAGTTTTACCTTGGTCGAGTAGCTCAAGCGCTTGTTTCGATTTATTACCAAACACAACATCGAGATTCTTAATGGTAATCGCGTCCATTGTCTTTTTTTCCTGAGAGTTAGACATGATTAAGCTTCCTTCTGGTTTGGTGTTTTGCACAAGCGGTCAAGGATGATTGCGACTAATACAATCGCTAATCCAGCTTCAAAACCTTGTGAGATGTTCACTGTGTTCAATGCACGAACAACAGGTTTACCAAGTCCGTCAGCACCGACAAGTGCGGCGATAACCACCATCGAAAGCGACAACATAATACATTGGGTTACACCCGCCATAATGCTTGGTAAAGCCGCCGGTAATTCGACCTTCATCAGCAATTTCATGCGACTGGCACCAAAGGCTTTACCCGCTTCAATCAACTCTTCAGGCACTTTCGTTACCCCTAAGTAGGTCAAACGAATCGGTGCAGCTATCGCGAAAATAATGGTCGAGATTAAGCCAGGAACGATGCCCAAGCCGAATAGAACCAGAGTAGGAATCAGATAAACGAAAGTTGGGACTGTCTGCATCAAATCAAGGATTGGACGCAAAACTGTATAAAGCCAAGGACGATGCGCTGCCATGATGCCAACCGGTACGCCAATTAATACGGAAATCGTTGTCGCCGCAAAGACGAGAACAAAGGTTTCCAGCATTTCTTGCCAGTAGCCGAGGTTAAGAATAGTCAGCAGTGCCGCGACCACAAAGATCACTAGCGAAGGTTTACGGTGTAAGTACCATGCAATCGCAGCAGTCATCACGATTGGCAGTGCAGGCGGCATCCACTTAAATACATCGACTAAAAACATAATGACGGTTTCTAGAAAAATCGAAATAGCGTCAAAGAATCCTGCTGCATTGATTGTTAGCCAATCAACACCCGCTTCCATCCATTGTCCGACAGGGATTTTGTTTTCCGTAATAAAATTCACAATATTGCCTTTTATTAAGGGTGGGCTACTTCAAACCAATCGATAAATTGGCAAGCCCACCTTTATTATTTATGTAGCTGTTGAGATAGGTAGAACTAAGCTTTAACTTGTTTTAGGTATTCAGTAACCGCTTGAGTCGCTGATTCACCTTTATGCGTTTTTACGTTGTCTAACCAAGCTTCAACTTGTTGAGGGTTCTTGTTCAACCATTGTTGAGCTGCTTTTTCTGGCTTCACTTTTTGGTTAAGAATCTCTTCCATCAACTGGTTTTCCATCTCTAGAGTGAATTCTAGGTTTTGTAGAAGTTGACCGACGTTTGCACACTCAGACAGGTAGTTTGAACGAACGTTAGTGTAAACATTCGCGCCACCGTAGTTAGGGCCGAAGAAGTCGTCACCACCTGATAGATATTCCATCTCAACATTGCTGTTCATTGGGTGCGGTGCCCAACCAAGGTAAACGATCCACTGGCTACGACGAGCAGCGCGAGATACTTGCGATACCATGCCCGCTTCACTTGATTCCACTAGGCTGAAATCTTTCAAGCCAAACGCGTCAGAATCAATCATTGATTGGATTAGGCGGTTACCGTCGTTACCCGGCTCGATGCCGTAGATGCGGTCTTTAAATTTGTCGGCATGTTTTGCTAGGTCTGCGAAGCTTTTTACGCCAGAGTCGTACACATATTTTGGTACAGCTAGTGTGTATTTTGCGCCTTCAAGGTTGGCACGAACGGTTTCAACCGTGCCCGCTTCACGGTACTTAGCAATATCGCCTTCCATGGTTGGCATCCAGTTACCTAGGAATACATCAATATCGCCGTTCGCCATTGAAGAGTAAGTCACCGGTACTGAAAGTAGGTCGGTTTTGGTTTTGTAACCAAGGCCTTTTAATAGTTCAGAAGTAACGGCGGTTGTTGCAGTAATGTCAGTCCAGCCTACATCAGCGAAACGAACGTTTTCACATTGCTGTGGTTCAATAGAAGCGTTAGCACCAAATGCAAATGAACTGATGGCTAGTGCTGTTAACGTTTTCGTGGTCATGTTCTGAATATTTAGAGTCGTCATAATGGTTCCTTTTTATCTTTCCTTTTTCTGCTCGATATCAACACCGATAGAGAGCAGTTCTTCTGACTTTTGACTAATTTTTGTTGTTACTTTTTGCTTTTTCTATTTTTGAACTATTTTCTATTTTTGAACTAATAACAGAGGCTTACGCTTCTCTTACTGGTTTATTTATTCTTTGCTTCTCTTGCCACTCAGGTGCAATCCACACTGGAACGTCCTGCGCTTTGAGCATTGGCTTACCCAAAATCAAATCGGAAGCACGCTCGGCAACCATAATGGTCGGGGCGTTCAAATTACCGTTTGGAATGATTGGGAAAACCGATGAGTCGACAACACGTAAGCTGTCGATACCGCGAACGCGACACTCTTCATCAAGCACCGCCATTGGGTCGTTATCTGAACCCATTTTGCAGCCACATGAAGGGTGATATGCACTTTCAACGTTCTGCTTAACCCATTCGTCAATCGCTTCATCAGAAGTAATATTTAGACCCGGCTGAATCTCTTTGCCTCGGTACACATCCATCGCAGGTTGAGACAAAATCTCACGCGTCAGACGAATACAATCGCGCCAATCTTGGCGATCTTGTTCAGTCGAGATGTAGTTGAAAATGATCTCTGGCTTGGCATGCGGATCAGCAGAAGTGATCGCAACCGTACCGCGACTCTCTGGCTTGTTAGGCCCAACGTGTACTTGGAAACCGTGACCATCAAAGGCCGCTTGCCCGTCGTAACGCATCGCTGCTGGCAGGAAGTGATATTGAATGTTTGGCCACTTCAATCCTTTGCGAGAACGAATGAACGCGCACGATTCAAAGTGGTTAGTGGCACCAAGGCCTTTGCGAGTCAGAATCCATTCCGCGCCAATCATGCCCTTGCTGACCAAGCCAAGCTTGCTGTTGAGTGTGATGGGTTCGTTGCAGTGATATTGGAAGTACACTTCTAGGTGATCTTGAAGGTTTTCACCGACGCCATTCAGTTCGTGTTTAAGCTCAACACCGGCCTTTTCAAGCACGGCTTTCGGGCCGATACCAGAAAGCTGAAGCAGTTGAACAGAACCGATAGAGCCCGCAGAAGAGATCACTTCTTTGTTCGCCACAGCCACTTGGGTATTGCCTGACTTTTCAAACTCGACACCAACGGCTTTCAGCCTTGATTGGCCTTTTGTGTCTTGTGCTTCAAGTAAGAAACGACGCGCCACGATACCTTTCTTCAAGGTTAGGTTTGAACGCTTCAATGCACGGCGTAGATAAGCGTTAGAGGTTGAGGCTCTAACACCCTTGTCTACCGTCATATGCATAGTGCCGAAGCCTTCTTGCTGGTAGCCGTTGTAATCGTTGGTTTCTGGATAACCGGCATCTTTACCTGCATCTATAAACGCTTGGTAAAGCGGATTGAGCTCCATATCGTTACCATTACAAGTGCCGACTGGGCCATTGTCTCCACGGTATTCATCACCGCCTTTGTTCCATGATTCAGCACGGCGGAAGTAAGGTAAGCATGCTTGATAGTTCCAACCCGCTGCGCCCTCTTCTTCCCATTGGTCAAAATCACACGCGTGGCCACGAACATAGACCATGCCGTTAATTGATGAGCTGCCGCCTAACACTTTGCCACGTGGGCAGTGCAGTTCGCGTCCATCAAGGCCCGGCTCTTTCTCTGTTTCAAATTGCCAAGCGTACTTTTCAGTATTCATTGGGTAAGAAAGCGCGGTTGGCATCTGGATAAAAATACTCTTGTCCGTACCACCAGCTTCCAGTAATAAAACGCTATGTTCACCGCTTTCCGTTAGCCTATCCGCTAACACACAGCCGGCCGAACCCGCGCCGACGATAATATAATCGTAGCGTTGTTCCATGTTTTGATTTCCCTGAGATAAGTCAGTGGGGCTAGCTCTGTTAAACTAGCCCATAAAATTGAGTGTTACGCGTTAGGCATAAGGGCTGGCGTAGTCGCCAAGTTCAATAAGAATGCTCTTAGTCTGCGTATAGTGAAGTAGGGTTTCTGGTCCATTTTCACGGCCAATACCTGAAAGCTTGTAACCACCAACAGGCATTTCTGCAGGTGAGTCACCCCACGTATTAACCCAACAAATACCAGCCTGCATTTGATGAATAACACGGTGCGCACGAGAAAGGTTTTGCGTGAACACACCAGCCGCAAGGCCATATTTGGTGTCGTTAGCGCGGCGAATCACGTCGTCTTCGTCCGTAAACTTCAACACTGACATTACAGGGCCGAAGATCTCTTGTTGAACGTGAGGCATGTTGTCTTCGCAATCCACAAACACGGTTGGGATAACAAAGTTGCCGTTCGCTAAGCCGTTGTCTGTCACTCGATAGCCGCCAGTAAGCAGGGTTGCCCCTGACTGTTTTGCCAGCTCAATCGCTTCGAGAACTTTTGAAAGGTGTTCTTTAGAAATCAACGCGCCGATCTGAGTCTCCATGTCCATTGGGTCACCAATGATCAGCTTCTCAGTGCGTGTTTTAAGTTGATCGATGAATGCGTTGTAGATGTTTTCGTGTACATAAACACGGGTACCGTTAGTACACACTTCGCCTTGGGTGTAGAAGTTAGCCACCATCGAAGCGGAAACTGCATCATCCAATTTCGCATCATCAAACACGATCATTGGTGACTTGCCGCCAAGTTCCATGGTGACTGATTTCAGCGTCTTAGCGCTGTCTGCCATTACCGCTTTACCGGTACCGGTTTCGCCCGTGAACGACACTTTCGCGATCTCTGGGTGCGCCGTTAGCATTTGACCTACACGGTAATCGCCCTGAACCACATTAAACACGCCATCAGGAAGACCAGCTTCAGTAAAGATCTCTGCAAGCTTCAGTGCTGTGAGCGGCGTTTCTTCTGAAGGTTTGAAAATCATCGCGTTACCCGCGGCCAATGCCGGAGCCGATTTCCACATCGCGATTTGAATTGGGTAGTTCCACGCGCCAATGCCCGCACAAATGCCTAGCGGTTCACGACGAGTGTAGAAAAATTGAGATTCGCTCAGCGGCTGTTGGTCGCCTTGTAGCGTTGGAGCCAAACCAGCAAAGTATTCAATAACATCAGCGCCAGACGCCACATCCACTTCAATCGCTTCTTGCAGCGGCTTGCCCGTATCAACAACCTCAAGGTTTGCAAGGTCATTATTTCGAGCTCTAAGTATTTCCACTGCCTTCAAAAGAATGCGGCTGCGTTCCACAGCGGTCATTGCTGACCATACCGCAAATCCGCGCTTCGCAGATTCAATAGCACTGTCGACATCCGCTGAAGATGCTTGACCTAACGTCGCGATAGGTTCGCCGTTTGCAGGGTTAATGCTATCAAAGGTTTCACCAGAGGTTGCTTTAACCGCTGCGCCATCGATGTATAACGAGTTCATTTCCATTTGAGATTCTGACTTAATTATTGTTATTAGACTCTACTGGTCTATATGTGAGTATTGGGTGCGAATAGTGGTCGTGCTAGCTCTAGGTCTAGGTCTAACGCTACTACTGCGATCTATTTCCTGTGACACGAGTAGAAAGTAAGTTGTTTATCTAGATAATCATTGATGATGGCTCGCGCCTTTTGAGCATCGATACCATCTGGGTTTAGTGTGCCTCTCAGCCACAAACCATCAATCAGAGACGCAATCCCGTGAGCAACGAGATCCGCTTGTTCATGATTCAAAATACCTTTCAACTCAAGACGTAAGTGTGAAATCAAACGTTTTTCATTCACACGTTGCAGTCTTTTCAGCTGCTCGTCATGCATTGAATATGACCAAAATGCCAACCACGCCTTCGCGACCTTATTTTCTGCTTGGTAACCTTCGAAGTTACCATCGATGATCGCGTTAATTCTCTGTTGGTGAGCATCAACAGGAAGTGCTTTTAGTGACGTGGTGATGGTATTGGAAAGTTGACGAAGGATTTCACGCATGGTCTCTTCGAGCAGCCCATGCTTTCCACCAAAATAGTGATTAATAATGCCAGTGGAGACTCCCGCTTCTTTGCTGATCAACGCAATACTCGCGGCATGCAAACCCACTCGATCAATCACCGTCATGGTGGCTTGAACAAGCTGTGGTTTACGTATATCAGGCATCCCAACCTTCGGCATTTCTTAGTCCTTTTATTTTATATTGAACGTTCAGTTAAATATAAAATGACAGAAATTTAGTTAGGGTTCAAATGATTATTTAAAACAAACTCGTAACAATGCAGCATTCAAAACAACAAAAACCATTATAAAACAATAAATTAAATATCATTTGGAGCACTAACGAAAACAATTAAAGATTTGAGGTGTGATAGTTATTGGTCAAATGTTTTTGCTTAGGAAGAGCAAAAAATAAATCCGTAGGAATACGTGTAGACACTTTTTTGGGGAAAGTTGAAAGGTAGTATCAATGAGTCTTAATACTGAAATTTAAGACTAGGAAATCTGCACTCAACAAAGTAACGAATCAAGACATGAACAAAAAAAGGCCGATAATGACAGAGCCATCACCAACCTTTGCGGAGTCGTTATTGTTACTTTCTTTGACTACTCAATACGAGTAATAAAACCGTACTTATCAGAGTCTGCTTTGGTCATCCAGTGTTCACCGGAAGCCGGGGCAGAATCTAAAGTGAAGATATAGAAGTCTATCCCTTTTTCTCCCATCACCTTTTTAAAATAGGTCGCTTGCTGACGATGACTCTCATTGGTGTATGGGAATTCTTTGGCCGTTTTATTCCCTTCAGCCCAACTATGCACACCCACCTGTTTATTCAGTTCAATGACCTTGGTAGTATCAGCGCGTTGCAATATGCGTGGGTTGCCAGCAGCGAATAGATCCGTACCACCCGAAAAAACCGAACCCGTTGGAGTCACAACCGTCGTCATCTTGTTGTTATTGATCATACGCCCGGTGTACATGTTGATTTCGTCATCAGCACTACCGCCAATGTGGTTGGTGAACTTCAACGTCATCTCACTGCCTCGGTATAACTTCACGATATCAAAAAGCTGAGAATAGGTTGATGCGCCTAGAGTGGAAGTAATCCGTTCAACAGCGCCAGTCTCGTTGAGCACATCGCGGTAAAAAGCGTTGAAGGCAAACGATGTGGTAATGGTGACTTTATTACCATTTTTGGATTTACTCAGAATCGTCGAACCTAGGCTCGTCACGTATTGCGACAACTCGTTTTGGTATTCAAGGTTAACGGAGACTTTTTTATCCTTCGTCATTGCTTTTATTGACGTAGTATCACTAGAAGTAAAGCGTTGTGCTGCATCACAATCAAATAGATCCAAGCCCTTGCTCTCTGTATAAATACCACAACTATCAAACCCAGCTTCAGGAAAGTACAGATCAACACTTTGACCTAAGCCATCCAAAAGCCTAATCACTTTTTGCTTATCACTAATGTCTTCAGCAAACTGAATTTTTTCATACAAAATACCATCGTAAGAGAGCTTCATAGCCTCTTCTTGGAGCTCTTGCCTCTCTTGATACAATTCACCAAGTTTAGCTGAAGAAAATACGTAGTCAGCCTTAGGTTTCTTTTGCGAAATGGTGGTTGATTGTCCCGCGTTTGAACTTGAATTACAGCCAGCCAAAAGAGCCAAAGGTAACGCTAGCCACGTATTTCGATAGTATTTCATACCATTATTCCCCAAAATTTTGATTGGAGAAATTCTATTGGTTAACAATTAAATTATCTGTCGTAACTATGTAATGGAATGTATTTCATCTATATCCTCGCCCCCTTCCTTGCTAAAAACACTCGCCTCAGAGTGCAAACCAACTCATAAGACCAGTTACACGAGCTTACATTCAGCCACTCTAAAATTATATATAATGCTAACAAATCATCAACAAGCCACATGGAAAGCCACTTCAGTAGTGTCAGGCAATTAAAAATATCAATAAAGGTAGACAATGAAGCGTTCACTATCTTGGACCATTATTTATCCAATCATAGGAATAGCACTTGCTTGTATTTTACTATTCTCTTTAATATCGACCGTTATCCTTGAAGATTTCGTTCAAAAAGTGTCGGTTGAAAATGCAAAGAACTATGTGACTACATTTCATAGTATTCGTAACTATTACTCATCAAATGTCGTACAGAAAGTTGTTGATAGTAAAGAACTCGTGGCAACAGCCCAGCACCAATCCTTAGGGAACAGTATTCCGGTTCCTGCTACCTTTTTAATCGAAATGCTTGATAAATCTGATAAAGATCTCACCATCACCACCTCGTTTACCAGCCCTTATCCTTTTAAAAACCGTCAAGGTAGGCTTTTTGACGAATTTCAACAACGGGCGTGGGTAGCGATTAACGAGAAACCAGATGAGTTCTACGTCGAGTTTGTACAAGAGCAAGACAGAACCCGAGTACGCGTCGCTCGGGCAGACCGCCTCTATGACCAAACTTGTGTAAACTGCCACAATAGCCACCCCGACTCTCCTAAACACGATTGGGAACTCAACGATGTACGAGGGATTCTCGAGGTAAATACAGTTGTAGATGAATGGCTAAAATATGGAAAGATGATCAATCAATCTTTGATGTCTATTAGCATAATCAGCTTTATGACGGTGATGTTTATTAACTTTGCCATCGCTCGTCGAGTATCGACTCCATTAAAAAACATCACTCGCTCTCTTAGTTTATTGGCACAAGGTAAAGAAGAAAGTGCATCTTTACCACCAGCAAAATATTACGAGATAACGGAACTACAAAGTGCTTTTTCTAGCCTTTATGATAAAGAGCAGCAACGTAGAGCATTAACAAAAGAAATCGAAACACTGGCTTACTATGATTCGCTCACTAAGTTGCCGAACCGTCTTGGGTTTTTGCGATCGCTTGATGAGTTGCTCAATAAACACAGAGAAAAAAATGAACGCATCACCGTGTTAATCATTGATATTAAACGTTTTAGAGATATCAACAATACACTCGGCTATAAAGCCGGGGACACAATCTTGCTTCATCTAGCCAACCGCTTATCCGCATGCACAACCATGGTTGATTTTAACCTAGCTCGATTGGATGAAAATAAGTTCTGTATCGCAGTGCCTGCGAAAGAACACAATGGCGATCAAGGTTCGGATGCTTTTTTTGCTATGTTGATTGATGTGGTTTCAAATGAAATTATCATTGATGAGAACAAGATAAAACTAGTGGCTAACCTTGGTGCAACCTGCAGTTCAAATGGCGCACAAAGCAGTTCTGAAATGCTCATTCAAGCGAACATCGCTCTATATGTATCCAAGGAAAAAGGCGATGACATTACGGTTAAGCATAAACCTGAACTGTCAAATGCTGCGTTGCGACGTATAACGTTAATCAAAGAGATAAACAATGCGATTGAAAACAGAGAATTTATTCCTTATTACCAACCTCAATTTTGCTTAAAGACCAATCGTATCATTGGTGCCGAAGCGCTCATGCGTTGGAAAAAGCCAAATGGAGACCTCGTAAGGCCTGACCTTTTTATAGAACTGGCAGAGCAATCCCATTTAATCATTCCAATGGGTGCTCATGTTTTCGAACAAGCTACCACTGATTGCCAACAGTGGCAGAATCATAAAGCGCTTGCTGGTGTAAAGGTTGCCGTTAATATTTCGAGTATTCAGTTTTCCGAACAGAACATTTTAGATCTGACACAACTAACCTTAGAAAAGACAGGCCTTTCTCCGAGTTTATTGGAATTAGAAGTAACAGAAAGTGCCATGTTGGGTGATGTGTCGAAGGTCGTGGCTGTATTGAATGATTTAAAGAAGTTAAACATTGAAATAGCGTTAGATGATTTCGGTACTGGTTATTCATCTCTTAGCTATTTGAAGCTACTCCCTATAGATCGACTGAAAATAGATCGAGAGTTTGTAAAGGACTTACTTAACAACACCGATGACCAAGCTATCTTGAGCATGATTTGTAAGCTAGCAACCGAACTCTCACTCAATGTACTTGCTGAAGGCATTGAAGAAAAAGAGCAACTTGAATTTTTAGGCCACGCAGGGTGTCACGAAGTACAAGGCTTCTATTTCGCAAAACCAATGCCACTAGACGATTTTGTTCTGTTTGCCAAAAATCATAACTCGGAACTCATAAATACGCATGCTTAGGTTCAAACCGTAGGCCTTAATTTTTGACTTAAAATCCAATTAAGTTCCAACCAGCCATGAAACCTCTTTAAAAAGATGCTTCATGGCTGCCTCTTCTGTTATTAAACTAAAAACTCGACATTAAGAGCTCTCATTTCCGGCCTTCTTCGCCAACAGACTAAAACACCACTTTTAACCTGCTGAAAAACCCTGCAAAAATTACAAATCGGCATTGAACTAGCATGGAAAGTGTTTAATCATTCGCATCAGGAATTTCTTCTTGACGCATTTGTGATTAATATGCAACAGCAGGAGCCGCCAAAATTAAACGCACTCACGTAATTTCAACAAATTAAACGCACAACAAGGCTGATAACGGAATGACAAAACCTAAAATGATCATCGTTGAAGACGATTTAAAACTTCAGCAAATGCTAAAGGATTACTTTGTAGCACAAGATTTTGAGGTCACCGCGTTAGACGATGGCAGTGATGCCACGCAGAGAATCCTTGACGAACAGCCTGATATCGTGTTGTTGGATTTGATGCTTCCTGTAACCGATGGGCTTACAATCTGCCGACAGACACGTACACACTTCAAAGGTAGAATCTTAATGCTCACCGCCAGCGATGACGATTTTGATCACGTTGCTGGTTTAGAGACAGGGGCCGATGATTATGTCACTAAACCAATAAAACCACGAGTTCTGCTAGCAAGAGTCCGGTCACTATTGCGCCGACAGGAAACCGATACGTCATCAGTCGATGACTCAGGCACCCTTCAATTTGATCAACTCATTCTGAAAAACACCTATAAAAAGTGTGAGCTTTCAGGCGCGGTTTTATCACTGACAGACAGTGAGTTTGATTTACTTTGGCTGTTAGCATCCAACCCTGATACCCCGCTGTCACGTGATTACTTAACTCAAACGCTGCGCGGGATCGAGTACGACGGGATCGACCGGACGATTGACAACAAAGTAGTACGTTTGCGAAAAATACTTGGTGACGACAAAGCACCAGCAGAGAAAATTCAAACCATTCGCGGAAAAGGTTACTTATTTGTTTCGACCGCCTGGCATTAACCGCGCTCAGTACGGGCGCAATGAAAGAGAGCGATTATGCGACGTATCTATTTGGAGTCCCTACTAGGGCTATTCATTTGCTTTATTGTTGGTCTTCTCGCCTACGAAATTTGTGTCTATCAGCTCAATACCGACTATGAATATGTATTGCAAGATTACGAAGCAACGGCCCACCAGCAGCTCCTAGAAAACATCGCGAATAATCAGGGCCTCGAAGCCGCTCATCAAGCCATAAACCAGTTTGTTGACACCACCCGCAACACCCTCGTCACATTCAAACCGAATGACGAATTACCGACTCCAATTTCTGAGTTTTTCATCGCTAATCCAGACAGCTATATTTTTCACGATTGGTATCGTGACCTATGGTTTCGTTTAAATGGCAGTGAAAACATCTATCATTACCAGCCCAACGACGACACGCTCGTTCGACAAAAAATAGAGCTCGAAGATGACCTTATTTGGGTATTTTTTATCGCGAGCTTCATCGTATATGGCCTGGGTCATCTGTTGATTATTTTCCGCAGAGTTAAGAAGCTTGAAAATGCCACATTACGCTTCTCTGAAGGCGACCTCTCTTCGCGAGCTGAAACATCAGGCGGCAGTGCAATTGGAACTCTGAATAAATCCTTTAATCTGATGGCCGACCGAATCCATAGCTTAATCGAGAGTAATCGTTCACTTACCAATGCGGTAGCTCATGAACTGCGAACTCCAATATTTAGAATTCAATGGCAGGCTGAAATGCTCAAAGACACGCCACTCAACGAGGGGCAGCAAGATACTATCGAGAGCATTGTTGAAGACACAGAAGAGATGGAAAAAATGGTCGATGAGTTACTATATTACGCAAAACTCGACAGTTGTGATCTAGAGAACTTGCAACAGCCATTAGAGATAAGAGACTTTCTCGATCATGCAATGAGCCGTTGGAACAAAGAGACTGAGTTTAGTATTGATCTATCACTACCAGAACAACCTCATTTGATATTAGCAGATGATACGCTGCTCAATCGCGCGTTAGATAACCTAGTACGTAACGCGATGAAATTCGCACGCTCACAAATTTCGATAGAAGCAAGCGTGCACCACGATATGCTACAAATCGCCGTGCATGACGACGGTGATGGCGTAGCAAAAGAGCACCGTTCTCGCCTATTCGAACCTTTTTATGTTGGAGATAAAGCGCGTAACAAAGCCAAGAGTGGCCATGGTCTAGGGCTTTCTATCGTCAAGAAGATCTGTGTTCAACACGGTGCAACAGTACAAGTCGCACAAAGCAATACTTTAAAGGGCGCCGTATTCACTATAGCCTTTCCACTGTGTAACGATTCGACTGACAAACCCATACAGTAACGACCAATCATCTCTGGAATAATGTTCAACATCAACCGAAGGAGGCTAGATATCCCCTTCAAAACAAACAACACTCGTTCACCCTTACTAACGTGAGCTGAATTTTATCTCTGGAGAAACACATGAAAAAATTAATGATCATCGCGGCACTATCGCTAGTAGCAACAGGTTGCGCTCAACAAACTTTCGTAATGGCCCCTCAAGAGAGCGAAGCAACAGCACCAACAACTGAAAAGTCACACCACTTTTTCATCAACGGTCTAGCGCAGAAAAAGCAAATTGATGCAGCTAAAGTATGTAACGGTATCGACAACGTTGCTAAAGTTTAAGTTCAAGAGACATTCGTGAATGGTTTACTAGCAGCCGTGACTTTTGGTATTTATACACCACGAGAAGCACGTGTTTACTGCAAAGCTTAACTCGTCGTTATTTGTCCACGAACCGACTGACGACACCAAAAGTTTGGTCTTGAAAGCTTCTTCCTGACATTCACGTTAACGCTACAGAGTAGTGTTAGTGAGTAGTCGCTTATATTGGGCGAGAAATTACACTCAATTGAGAAGCTAAAACTAAAAAACCGCCCACAGAGGGCGGTTTTGATTCATTTGTTAGCGTGTGACTTACTTCGTTAATCCGTTAACAGCTTACTCCGCTAACTGCTTCAACAAGAGCTCTGTCGGGCGAACAATCGCGATGATCGATTCGTCGTAGATCTTCGCTGATTCAGACAGTATCGTTTGATAGGCGTTCGCGTCTGATGCTCGAACTTTTTCACCCGCTTGTGCTTTAGCAATCAAGGTTAACGCCAAGTCTGCGACTTCCGCGGTTTTCTCAGCGACAATCACAGTTTCTACTGAGGACACATTGCCAGCGAAGACAGTTTTAGCCGCAAGTGCAGCCGCTTTTGCTTGTTGATAATGCTCTGCAAGTTGCTCAAGCGCTTGTTGATTACCCGTCGCGACTTCACTGACCAAATCTTGCATCTCATACACGGCGTAGCTTTCGACTGGCAGTGCATCAACAAAACGATTTAGACGCTCGTATTGGCTGTATAAAGTGCCCTTAGGTTCAGTAAAATTCCACTTTTCCCAGTTACGTGCATAGTACTGTGCTGGTTCTGTGTACTTGGCAAGCACGCGCAAGTCGTGGATATCTTGGCCTTTCGCAATGCGTTTTAACAACATGTCAGCATCCGCATGATGACGAAGTCCAACCGACACTTCAGACCATGTATCCATCGCCTTCATACGCTTATACATGCTGCGTTCGTCCGTCAATTCCGCATCAGACCAGAAGCGCTCTGCAATCGCATAGCTGCGTGGCCATAGGTAGTTTTCGACTGTGAGGCTATCTTTATTTTCTAGCCACATGGTGATCTCGCCGCCCAAGATAAGCTCTTTTTCTTTATCCGTTAATTCTGCTGGGTAACCGCCATTTGGTTCAGGAATCACGCTGCCTTCAACATCACTGCTCGCAATCACTTCACCTGTAGTTGGCCAACGCACATTACCGACCAATTGGTAACTGCCTTCGGCAAAACCCTTTTGATTCAGGTTTAGGTTGAATTCGGTGTACGACATGAAGTTATCGAAGTGGCCAACAAAGGTTTTACCCGGCACATAATCAAGGATTAAGATCTCTTCGCGAGACTTGCCGTTGTAATCACTGAATGCGCGGAAAGTGCCGTCTTTCGCTTCAATGATGGTCAGTGTTCCCTTACGTGGGCCGCCTTTTGAACGTGGCTTCTCCCATTGATACGTGACGAACTTTTCGCCACTGTGCAGTTTATCGTCAACAGTAATGCCACTTGGCATTGGGTCATTGCGATAGTGGTAGCTCGTCGGCTGAGGTTGATCTAGGTAATAACCCGTAGAAAGAATACCTGGGTAGCCCTCTTTCGCCGCACGGCCAATGCTGTCGTGCCCTTGCCAGCTTTGAATCACGATCGAAGTCGGCAGATCTTTATGCCAAATCTCATCCCAACCCGTCATCTTCTTACCGCGCTCTTCGAGCATCTTCTCAACTTTTACATTGAGGTAAGACTGCAGACCACGCTCGCCATCGATATTGTTCTCTTCAATGAACTGTTGATGCTTTTCGCTGTTTTTCCACTGCGCGTAATTCGGCTCATCGCCGCCGATATGGAAGTACTCGTCTGGGAACAGCTCGGTCACTTCGTCAAACACGTCACCTAGCATCTCATAGACTTCGGGGTTCAGTGGATCCATGAGCGGTTCAAACACGCCCCACCCACGTTCTTGGTCGTAGCTTTGACCTTCACCGCCCGACATCAAGCGTGGGTAAGCGTGCGCCACAGCAGAAGAGTGGCCCGGCAAGGAGACTTCAGGAATCACACGAATACCAAGGTTACGAGCATACTCAACTAGGTAACGAACTTGGTCTTTGGTGTAGTAGTTGCCATCGGCGGTTTCAGACCACAAACGCGGCCAAGATTCAGTTTGAATACGAATACCTTGGTCGTCCCAGAAGTGCCAATGGAATACGTTCATCTTCGCCGATGCCATCGCATCTAATTGACGAATCAGCACATCGAATTCAATGAAGTGACGTGAAGTATCGTAAGAAACACCACGCCAGCGGAAGCGAGGCTCATCGACAATGGTTACGGCAGGAATATGGTAGCCAGTCGCCGTGGTTTCAACGAGCTGTAAAAGGGTTTCGATGCCGTGAATCGTGCCGTATGGGCTTGGAGAGCTCAGCGTGATTTGTTCACCCTGAGTGGTAATTTTGTAGGACTCTATAGAGTCGATGTTCTGTACTTCAGACTTTGGTGCTGCGTCGATATCTATGATCAGGTTCGCTTGGTCTTCGCTATCCACTTGCCAATTTAGAACCGGCACACCCGTCTGGCGCTCAAGGCGATCAATAAAGCGTTTCGCCGTGTATTCAACGCGATCAGAATTAAAGCCTTTTATGTAAACCTTGAAGTTACCGTCGACCTTAACTTGCCCAGCTTGCAGCTCGACCGTTTGTGGGTACGGCATTAAATTTAGATCGGTATTTGGAGCCATTGCTAACGCCATTGGGGACACTACTGAACCTGAAATCAATAGGGATAATATAGTTTTTTTCATTATTAGTTTTCCTATATAAATATGGTTCTGTTTTGTTTATCGGAGGCGATTCACAAAACAGAACCATCAGCCACTGCTGTTGCTCGTTATCTCTGATTCGAAAGCTTGTTATCGCTAGTTCAAAAGCTTATTGCTCGTTAACAAGAGCGACCGCTTCACGAACCAATACTGCAATCTCATCCCATTGCTCGTTCTCGATCATCTTTGGCGACACCATCCAAGTACCACCACAGCACACCACGCGATCCACTGCTAGGTAGTCATTCACGTTGTGTTTACCGATACCGCCCGTTGGCATTAAAGACACATCAACGTATGGCGCTAGCAGAGACTTCACCATGTTGATGCCACCAGACGCTTCTGCTGGGAAGAACTTTAAGAAGTTAAGGCCAAGCTCTAGCGCTTGCTCTACTTGGCTTGGATTGTTTACGCCCGGAACGATTGGCATACCGATCTCTTGGCAACGTTTTACAGTATTTGGATTTAGGCCCGGAGCCACGATGAATTCGCTGCCCGACTCTTTCGCAAGGTCGATCTGCGCTGGCGTTAATACTGTGCCGGCACCGATACACATCTCTGGGTACGCATCGCGCATCGCACGAATCGCGTCTGCTGCCGCTTCAGTGCGGAATGTGACTTCAGCAACTGGCAGACCGTTTTCTACCAACACTTTTGCCAGTGGAATTGCGTGTTCAACCTTGTTGATTTGGATAACAGGGATAACTTTGAATTGCTTAAGTTTGTTGATCATTTCTTGAGACATAATAATTCCGCTTTTTTTTTATTTTTTTATCAGTTGGCTCATAGCGCTCACGGGGATGATCGCGCCAGAGTATTGAATAACGATGGAAGCCAGTTGGTGGCCAAGTTCGGCTGCGTCAGTGGCGCTCTCGCCAGTAAGACGCGCAGCTAAATAGCCCGCAGCGAATGAATCGCCCGCAGCACAGGTGTCGACCACGTTAGAAACACGAGTCGCTGAGACATAATTCTCAATAATGTTGCCCTGTTCAATTTGAACAATCTTACATGGCTCGCAGCCACGTTTGATGACGATCTCTTGGCAACCCAAACGAAGGCAGCGTTGTTGAACGCTCTCTGAATTACCCCAGACAAGCAGGTCGTCGTCTTCGGTAATCAAGGCGATGTCCACCAGCAGCAGTAACTTGGCGTACCAATGTTGAGCTTGTTCAGTGCTCCAAAGTTGCGGGCGATAGTTATTATCAAAAATCACCTTGCCGCCTTGGTTTGAGAACACACTAATCGCTTTGAATAGGCGCTCACGAGAGGCATCATCCAAGATCGCGATGCTGATACCGCTGATGTAAATCGCATCGACTTGTTTCTCTGTCAGGGCGATTTCAAGCTTATTCAGGTTGTCGGCTTGCTTGTTTAAGTTATCGATTTGAAAGTAAGATTTTACTGCCGCATCGTTGCGCCAGTAGTGAAAGTGTCGCTCGCCCGTTTCATCGGTTTCGACCATGTAGAGTCCAGGCAGCTTGTTCGCAATGCATTCAACGAAATTGGTTTGAATACCCTCTAGCTGCCAGTTATCAATCATATTTTGAGACAGTTCATCGTTACCAAGACCTGTAGCGTAATGAACAGAGAGGTTTTGATGTTGGGTTAAGCGAGAAAGGTAAAGTGCGGTATTGAGCGTGTCACCGCCGAATTTTTTGGTTAATGGAGAGCCGCTGATTTCGACCATGCACTCGCCAAAGAAAGCAATATTGAAGTTAGAAGATGCAGGCATAGCAGATCCTAAAATAGAGAGATAAATGGGGAAGAAGGCCCTACCGAGAAGCAGAGCCTGAGCTAGCTAAACCACTCCACAACTTGTTGTACTGAATTTGTTGTACTAACTAGCTGTGGAGCGTTTTAGATTAGCTTGTTTGATTTGCAGGACGTTGAGAAGACGCGTCTTCTTCAAGCACACCTGAGTCTGACAATTCCATTTCCATCAGAGCGC
Organism: Vibrio sp. 10N.247.310.17; assembly: GCF_041466605.1. Lineage (NCBI taxonomy): Bacteria > Pseudomonadati > Pseudomonadota > Gammaproteobacteria > Vibrionales > Vibrionaceae > Vibrio > Vibrio sp. 10N.247.310.17. The sequence goes on from NZ_JBFSTC010000015.1 coordinate 22,820, forward strand.
GCTCGTCATCAAGAATTGCTTTCGCCATTTCTGGTGTCACTTGGTTAGCCGGAGTACATAGGCTTACCAGCACACCAGCCGTTAGAGCCACTAGACAAGAAGGAATCACAGGGTTGCCCCAGAAAGCCGTGTAGTCTGCATTTAGCATTACGACAAATGAAGCCACAGATGCACCCGCTAGCGTAGCAAGCGCACCTTGCCAGTTGTAACGTTTCCAGAATCGACCCAACATACCGCACACAAACATGCCCGACATTACGGTTGAAATCATTTTCGTGATGTAGCCAATGATGTCGTTTGACGTTAGTGCGAACAACAGTGCAAAACCAATTACCACAATCAGTGCCAAGCGAGAATAGTTCACCATTGACTCTTTGTTTGGTACGCGGCCAGTGAACATCACGTAAACATCACGAAGTAGGATAGAAACACCTGCTATCGCATCTGAACTTGCGCTCGACATGGTTGCAGAAAGACCCGCGATAAGAACAATCATGCCAACGCCAACCGGAAGAACCGTTGCGGCAACATAAGGGAACGAGTAGTTCGCATTATCCAATGATGGGTCAATGGCATGTGCTGCCATACCGATGATTGCAGGGATGATTGAGAAGAAAAGGTACAACACACCCGATGCAACAAATGAGCGACGAACCGTTGATACATCTTTACCTGAGTAGATACGCTGACGGAATGAAGGCGTCGCCAGTACACCTACACCAATAACCACAGCCAGAGAAACAGCAGGCAGAAGGCCCAGTTTATCGATTGCTAAAAAGCTCGTAGCAGCAGGGTCCATCGCAGCGTAAAGGTTATCCATGCCGCCGATGTAATCAACTGACATTACCGCCATCAAGATGAAGCCAGCAAAAAGAATGATAGCTTGAATGGTATCGGTCCAGACAACCGCGGTGTAACCACCGATCACCACGTAAATAGTGAATGCCGCTGCAATAATGATTTTCGCTAGGTTGAGATCGATGTCTGCAATCCACGCTAAGTACATGCCGCCACCTAGAATGTGGGCGCCTAGCCAACCAATTGAAGCGACAAAGATCAATACACCTACAACGTTTTTCACGATGCGGTTAGCGCCAACATAGTAAGCCAGCTCTTCACTCATGGTCATGAAGTTCAATTTACGAACCGGAGCAAACCAAAGTGCAAGTAATAGGATGCCTATCGCACCACCAATGCCGTACAGAGCACCTGCCCAGCCATTTGCGTAGCCGAAGCCAACCGCACCCATACTTGAACCCGTACCGACCATCGTCGCTACTGTTGTACCAAGTACTAAGAACATAGGTAGGCCACGGCCACCTAATAAGAAATCTTCGCCAGATTTTTGATTACGCGAGACAAACCAGCCTAACCAAATTAAAAATAATACGTACACGCCGAAGCCTGTAAGAAAAAGTGTGCTGTTCATTTGACACCTCTCAGTGAAATATTGAGTTCATTCTTGAACTTTATTTATGATTCATTCATTTTATATTTCATATAATTACTTTATTGATTTTATCTTTTTTAATTAAAGTAATTTTTATAAATGTAGGGTGAGAGTATTAAAGGATAATAACAGGGATGACTAACCCCTAATACTCTCTAAGTAGGTAATTGTGATTAGGTTATTACTATCCGCGATCGGCGCGGTAGCAAGTCACATCTACTTCAACCTTCACGTCTACAACTAAGTCGCAAACCATGCAGATACGAGCCGGTGGGTTAGCACCGAAGAACTCTTTGAATACCTTATTAAAAGATTGGAAGTAACGAGAATCCGTTAGCACAACCTTTACGTGCATTACGTCTTCTAGGCCGTAGCCCGCTTCAGTCATAATATCGACACAGTTTTGGATCGCTAGGCGAGACTGGTCAACAATGCCACCCTCAACCACTTCACCATCTGTCATCGGTGTCTGGCCAGAAACGTATAGGAAACCACCTGCTTCAGTTGCACGTGCAAATGGTAAATGTTGTCCGCCTGTACCTGTACCGCCTTCAACACCGTAACGTTTAATAGTCATTTTTTAACTCCACTTATTTATAGATAATATTGGGTTTATAGATAACATTGGCTTTATAGATAAAATAGTTTCTATTCCAATATATTTAAATTAATTCGCCGTTTTTATAATTATCTGAATTTAATAAATAATTTAAATTCTAGTTTCGGTAAATAAAAACGCCTGAACGATTATTTCTTACTTTTCCTTGCTGGTAAGTTAACTCACCATTTACAAATACACTTTCTATTCCTTGAGCAACTGAAATAGGATTTTCAAATGTTGCTGTGTCTTTAATATTCTTTGGATCAAATAAAACTAAATCGGCAAAGGCACCACAGCGAACTTCGCCTCGGCCGGCTAAGTTGTAACGCTCAGCCGACATTCCAGTCATCTTGTGAATCGCTTCTGGCAACGAGAACAGTTTTTCGTCTCGGCAATAGTGACCTAGCACTTTCGGGAAGGTGCCCCACAATCTTGGGTGTGGATGCGGGTCATTAGGTAAACCGTCTGAGCCAACCATGGTCAGTTTGTATTTCAATACGCGCTTTACGTCGTTCTCATCCATGCAGTGATAAACCGCGCCCGCTGGTTGAAGCGCTTTTGCTGCGTCCATCAAGGGTAGGTTCATTTCATCAGCAATCTGCTTAAGCGTTTTGCCTGCATGTTCTGGTTTTGCTTCAGACCAAGTGATGAAGATGTCGAAATCGTCAGTCACTTGTTTCAAATCTAATGTTGAAGAGCTCGCTGAGTATGGGTAGCAGTCGCAAGACACATCTTGGTGCTCAGAAACCTTGTCCATTAAGTCGAGTACTTCAACGGTTCTACCCCAGTTCCCCGCACCTGCACATTTAAGGTGAGAGATAACAACAGGCACTTTTGCGTATTGTCCTGTCTCAAACGCCTCTTCCATCGCGCTTAAGATCTCTTCAAATTCGGTACGCATATGCGTGGTATAGATGCCGCCGTGACTAGAAAGCACTTTCGCTAACTGCATCACTTCGTTGGCATTCGCTTGTTTAGCGCTGGCGTAAGCCAAACCCGAGCTCAAACCTAATGCGCCTTGTTCCATCGCCAAATCAAGGTTGGTTTGCATCGCTCCGATTTCGTCTTCGCTTGCAGTGCGCTGCAGGTCGTCCATCACTTGGTTACGTAATGTCGTATGGCCGACTAACGCTGCAACGTTTACTGCGGGTTTAGCTTGCTCTACCGCTTGTGCATACGCGGCGAAAGTTGGGTATTTAAAGTCAGCCTGCGCACCTAAAAGATTCATTGGGTCAGGTGGATCGCCAGCCAAAACGGTTGGTGATGCGCTGATGCCACAGTTGCCAACAATCACGGTTGTAACACCTTGGCTGATCTTAGGCAGGCAGTCTGGGTAACGAATTACGTTGGTATCGTCATGTGTATGTACATCGATAAATCCAGGAGCCAATGCTAAGCCAGCTCCCTCAACCAACTGGCCACAACCTTCGTGATCGATTTGACCAATTTCGGCTATTTTTCCATCTCGGATTGCTACATCGGCACAAAACGATTGTTCGCCGGTGCCATCAAACACCTCTACATTTTTAATTATCGTATCGAACAACATTTTTCACTCTCTCAATCCACTGTGTTGATGGAGCTATATTAGAAATTCAGCCGATTATTTTCAGTGACAAAACACACATAATATTTTAATTTGTGTGATAGTTTCTACCACAAAACAGATTGTGGATATATTTAAACATTAAATAACAACAACTTAAATCATGTTAGGAATCAGTAATGAAACATAACCCTGCACATAAAGATGTTATAAAGTATCAAAACGATAGTTTTATCTTGACTGAAAAAGGCCAAAAAGGGAGAGCAATATCACAATCTGAGAACGGTATTTACCGACTGGTTGATGAAGATATTTCGCTCCCGGTAGCAATTATCAAACAATCCGCCTTAACCAATAACCTGAATTGGATGCAATCATTCGCCGATCACCATCAGGTTAAATTGTCGCCACATGGCAAAACATCAATGACACCTGCTTTTTTCCGCCAACAACTAGAAAATGGCGCTTGGGGTATTACAGTAGCAACGCCTGCACAGGCAGAAGTTGCCGCTATGGCGGGTGCAAAACGAATCATCATGGCCAACCAATTGGTGGGTAAAACCAACATGGCGATCGTTGAACAGCTGATCAGTGAGTTTGATGTCGACTTTTACTGTTGTGTGGATTCTTCGGTAAACGTGCAGCAACTTAACCAATATTTCTCTAATACAAAACAGACACTAAAAGTACTGCTCGAATTTGGTGTACCGGGCGGTCGCTGTGGTTGTCGTTCACCACAAGAAGTTCTAGAACTGGCTCAGACTATCCAAGACACACCAGCCCTTTCGCTGGCAGGTATTGAGGTATATGAAGGTGTGATTCACGGTGACAATGCCGAGCAAGACATTCGTACCTTCTTAAATCAGGCGCTCACTTCAGTCGAAAGCCTGGCATCAGATGGCCTAATTACAGGGCAACCTATCATCACGGGTGCCGGCTCTGCTTGGTACGATGTGGTTGCAGAATGTTTAGCAAACCTAACCGATTACTTGGCGATCATCCGCCCGGGTTGTTACGCGATTCACGATACTGGGATCTACCTAGACGCACAAAGCAAGGTGTTGCAACGTGCCCAAGTAAACCAAGGTTACGCGTGTGAATTGGGTGGGGATTTAGAATCGGCACTTGAGGTATGGGCGTATGTAATCTCTCGTCCGGAGCCAACGAAGTTAGTGGTTGGGCTAGGCAAGCGTGATGTAGCCTTTGATGCAGGTTTACCGATTGCCGAGCGCGGCTATCGCAATGGTGAAGCTATCTCAGTAAAAGGTCTCACCGCGACGGCTGTGATGGATCAGCACACCTTTGTTGAAACCGATGGTTCTTCTGAGATTGAAGTGGGCGACATGATTGCTTTCTCGACCTCACATCCGTGTTTAACCTTCGACAAATGGCGCTACATTGCCATCAGCGATGACGACCATCAGGTAACAAACTGGGTGGAAACCTGTTTCTAAATCGAATTCTCGATAAGCTAGAATCAGCGAAACAATAAGATATACTAACGGGGCTAAGCTTTAGCGACCAATGACTAGGTATTAGCAAATAGCCCCATCAACAAAGGATCAGGATTCTTGAGTTTAGAAGTAGATATCATTTCACAGATAACAGAGCGTTTCCCTGTTCTTCGCGATGCAGAGAAAAAAGTCGCCAAGCTGATCATGGACGACATTGATTTTGCTGCTAATGCCAGCATCACAGAGCTAGCCGAAGGTGCGCAAGTGAGTGAAGCCACCATCACACGTTTTGCTAAGGCGATCGGCTGTAACAACGTGCGTGATATGAAGATTAAGTTGGCTCAGACACTAACCGTTGGCCAGCGCTTTATCCTCGAGCCTGTTGACCAAACGGGTTATCAAGGTATCTACGAATCGATCAAGCAGAGCCTAGACATCAACCGCACTCTGTTCAAAGAGCAAGACGTTGAAACCGCAGTCAGCTGGCTGCATAACGCCAGACAGATCATTGCTATCGGCATGGGTGGCGGCTCGACTATCGCCTCACAAGAGCTGCAACACCGACTGTTCCGCTTAGGTTACCCAGTGGTCTCTTACAATGATGGTTTGATGTCACGTATGGTTGCCGCGACAGCGGATGCCAATGATGTAATGGTGATGATCTCCGCGACCGGTTTTACACCAGTGATCACTGAAACGGCAGAGCTGGCCAAGCAGTATGGACTTAAGATCATAGCGATTACCCCACAAGACACACCGCTGGCAAAGATTGCCGATATCTTGTTACCCATCAAGCATATGGAAACCGACTTCATCTACAAGCCGTCGGCGTCTCGCTACGCAATGTTGGCACTAGTAGATGTGCTTTCGATGGGCATGGCGGTCAATCACAAGAACCGTTCGCGCGACAAACTGCGTCGCTTGAAGGTTGCGCTTGATTCCTACCGAGGCGGTGGCGATAGACAGCCTCTCGGTGATTAACGAATCAAGGATAGAATGAGCTTAAATTCACGCGCGCGGCAGTCTTTCACAAGCTCGTATAAGCTCATTTCTAATCCTGTGATTTGGATACCAGCATCCATTAGTCGACGGATTGCCAGATCCTTGTTAAGCGCCGTTCTTGAACTAATACAGTCGCCAACTACCTGAACATTGTACCCAAATTCCAACAACCCCATTGTGGTTTGATAAACACAAATGTGAGCCTCAATACCACACACTAACCAAGTATCCACGTCCTTGGCTTGCACCGCCTCAACAAACTTAGGCTCATCACACGCGTTAAAGGTAAATTTTGGTATCGGCTTAGCATCACTCAATAGGTCATTCAGTTCGTCGACCGTTGCACCTAGCTTCTCTGGGTTCTGCTCCAAACGAATAATTGGCAGCCCCAAAATCTGCGCTCCTTGAGCTAACTTTCCGCAATTAGCAATCAGCGTATCGCTCTCATCAACAAGGCGTGCGAGCTTGCCTTGTACGTCCACAACCACCAAACCTGTGTTTTGTTTCGTTAGCATGTTTATTCCTTGTTTTAAACAGCCTGACTCACTAAGCAACCTGATGTGTATTTTTTCTACTATGTAACGATTCAGCTTACAAAGCCATACAGTAATACATACAAGACTACGGAATAATACTCACCAACGGTCGAAAGGTCGCAAAATAAAAATGATTGATACTGGCATGACATTTAAGAGTGAGTAACAAAGATGAACAAGATAACGAAATCAGCATTAGCACTGGGTTTAATCAGCGCAGTTTCTCTTCCAGCTTTAGCAGCAGGTACTGACGGCGGTGCGTACATTGGTGGCGGACTTAGTGTCTACCAAGATTCTGACACAGACGGTCACGGTAGCTTAGATTCAGATGGCATGGGCTACAACCTATACGGCGGCTACCAATTCAACCGTATCGTAGGTGTTGAACTTGGCTACACAGATTACGCAAACTACAAAAATAGCGCTGAAAAGCTGTCTCCGACGTCTGTTTCTTTGTCAGCAAATCTTGGTTACACATTCGACAACACAATCCGCCCATTCGTATTGGCTGGTTTAAGCTCTGTTGACCTAAACGCAAATAAGAGTGCTGGTTACGCTGATGACAGCGGTACGGGTTTCCACTTTGGTGTAGGTGTTGAATACACGCCAATCGAACACCTAACGCTACGCTTAATCTCGCAAGCGGATGCAGTAAGCGTAGACGACACGGTCCAATTTAGGAACTCTCAGATATCAGCTGGTGACCACACGCTTGCCTTCAACAGCATTAGCTTCGGTGGCTCATACAACTTCTAATGTGATTGAACCAAATAAAATAAGCTGAACATACTAATTCACTTTGCTGTTCCACCTTGTCATGAAGGTCTCTCAGTAAAGTGAATTTTTTGTATCTACACACTTTAGCGTCATTTCACTTTAGCCAGTTTATCGCTCAGCGCCTTCTATTTGAGCTTTATGCAATGATATTAGAGCTTTCTTGGTAGCGAGACTAAAATAAAGGGATAAGTGACACAGGAAGACAATACCTATGAATCTACCACGCTTAAACATGTCGATAAACAAGCTGCCCTTTGTGTTGGCTGTGTATTATCTGCTTATCATCAACATCCCTCTCTCCCTAGAACTGTTTAGTATTGTTCAGGCATCAAAGTCTGAAAGTGTCGCGTTTCTTATATCCATCCCGCTCTTCTTCCTTGCTGCTTTTAATTTCATCTTCCAAGTCTTTAATTGGCCGATATTCTCCAAACCGTTTTTCATCTTATTACTGATCACCTCAACCTTAGTCAGCTACAGCATGTTCAATTACGGCATATTCGTCGACTACGGGATGATAGAGAATGTGTTTGAGACCAATAGTGGTGAAGCAGCAAGCTATGTAAGTACCCACTCCATCTTATGGTTACTTGCCATGGGCGGTATTCCATCGATCATCCTGTTGTTTACCAAACTTGAAAAAGAATCTTGGAAAGATTTCTTTGTCTGGAAATCGATTGGGCTGCTCTCTTCCTTGATCGTCATTGCCATTATTGCCGGGCTTTTCTACAAAGATTACGTATCGATTGGTCGTAATCATTCGCACATCAAAAAGATGATCATCCCGACCGAGTATGTGTCATCAACGGTTAAATATATCAATAACACCTACATAAAACAGCCCATCCCTTATCAAGAGTTAGGGTTAGATGCGAAGCAAACAGCACAAGCCAAAGCGGCAACCAAACCAACATTATTAGTGTTTGTTCTTGGTGAAACCGCACGCGTGTACAACTACCAATATCATGGCTATGAGAGAGAAACCAACGCTCATACCAAGCCTTACAACCCGATATTTTTCTCTGATGTTCAGTCGTGCGGAACAGCCACCGCGGTTTCTGTGCCATGTATGTTCTCGAACATGAATCGCAGCAACTACGATCGCGACAAAGCCTACAACCAAGATAACGTGGTCGACATGATGAACCGCGCGGGCATTCACTCTATCTGGCGAGAGCATGATGGGGGAGACAAGACGGTCGCACACCGAATCAAAGAGATGACGCTCGTCGCAAAGGACAGCGATCCATTCTGTAATAACGACGTATGCTACGACACAGCTATGCTAGAGAACTTCGAACAAGATACTCAAGAACTCAAGCAAGATAGCATCATTTTCTATCATATTTCGGGGTCTCACGGGCCTACTTACTTTGAACGTTACCCCGACGAACATAAGAAGTTTACGCCAGACTGCGCTCGCGCTGATATTGAAAACTGCACCAAAGAGCAAGTGGTTAACACCTACGACAACACCATCTTGTACACAGATTTCTTTCTCTCACAGGCTATTCAAAAGCTAGAGAAACTCACTGATAAGTACAACGTGGCGCTGATGTACATTTCCGATCATGGTGAATCTTTAGGGGAAAACGGCGTCTACCTACATGGCATGCCTTATTCATTGGCACCGAAAGAGCAAACCCATGTGCCTATGATCGTGTGGATGTCTGATGGTTTTGCCGAGCAGAAAGGGATAAACCAAACCTGCTTGAGAAAGGCAGGCAAAGAACAGAGCTTCTCCCAAGACAATCTGTTTGACTCACTGCTTGGTCTAATGGATGTACAAACTAAAGAATATCGAGAGAACCAAGATATTTTTGCTTCTTGTCGCTAGTGCTTTTGCTTATGTAAACCATCGGAAAACTCAAGTTGCCTGAGCAAGCTCTCCTCAACTTCCCCTAAAAAGAAAAGACCTCGGTCTTTTTTTTTTTCGTCGCTAACATGGAGCCAGAGTGCTAATTTATAACGACGAAACAATGAGCTACATTTAATAGACACAATAATGGAAGAGTCCGTCGTGCTCCAAAGACCAACCTGTCTTATTAGACTTAATCTCACTCACATCGCTCATTGAGCTTACCAAGATTAAGCTCAGTTCAATACGGCACCTGAATGGCGCCTAATATCAATGTTTACGTCATATCATTAAGGACAAATGAATGGACGCTTTCATAATTTCAAGCTGGCAATTTTCTGAGGGTGTGGCACATGAACACACCACCAGCCCAGCCTCATTCGAGCAATCAACTTGGTATCACTGCCAAAGAGATGCTGACGGTTTGAGAGAATGGCTCCACAGTAATACGGTTCCAAATGCCATCATCGATTCATTACTCACCGATGACACCCGCCCTCGGTTCGAACAGTTTGGCCACGACTGTTTTTTGATGATTCTGCGAGGCATTAATCTAAACGAAGGGGCTAACCCTGACGACATGCTTAGCCTACGCATCTTATGGTACAAAGGCACTTTAATATCGACACGTAAAGTTCCTTCAAAAGCGGTCAGTAATCTGATATCTGATCTCATTCAAAACCAAGGCCCTACATCATTACCTGATGTGTTGTTGGGCATGATCCGTGGAATCAACCACAGTATTTCAACCTTCCTAGCACCCGTCGAACTATTAATTGACGAGTTAGAATCTAAATCCAATATCGACATAAGATCCATTAACGCTCTACATTCAAGGCTACTCAGACTAAGGCGTTATTTGAAGCCACAGAAATACGTTTTTGAAGATTTAATGAGTGACCTACCTGCACCATTGAGTAAGCACAACAGTCATATAAAGAACAGCCTTGATACCATCCTGAGAATTAACGAGTCTGTTGAGTTTTACATCGAACAAATTAATGTATTTTTAGCGAGCCTAAGTCAGCAACAAGCTGAAAAAATGAATAGAAATACGTACCTATTTTCTATCATTGCAGGTATTTTCCTCCCTGCTGGGTTTTTCACCGGTTTACTGGGTGTCAATATCGCTGGGATACCCGGAACAGATAACCCAATAGCATTTCCACTATTTTGCATTGGGCTGCTCGTGGTCGTAGCGGCAGAGGTCGTTATTTTGAAAAAATTGAGGTTTATTTAATGGTTGAGTTTTTGCAATCCAATATGTGGCTTAGACAAGTAGTTTTAGGTTTACTTCTTATCACTGTGTATTGGGTGATCAAACGCTTAGGTAAGAACTGGATAGAAACATTAGCGGAAAATAAGCGTGTCGAATTGAAGCGAAAGCAGTTCGTGATTAAGTGTTTCAATATTGTTCTGTTTCTACTCTTCATCGCTGTGTTTACGATTGTTCTTAACTTGGGTTTTGGTGATATTTCGCTGTTCTTATCATCCATATTTGCGGTGCTGGGTGTCGCTTTATTCGCGCAATGGTCCATTCTAAGTAACCTCACAGCCAGCGTACTAATATTTTTTGTCTTCCCTTATCGCATTGGCGACAGAGTAAGAGTCGCGGAGAAAGACGAAGACATCAGCGGTGTGATCATCGATATCACCATGTTCCACGTTATTCTTCGACACAGTTCGGGTAACATTATCACCTACCCCAACAACCTGATTTTACAAAAAGGCGTGATAAAGGTTTTGGTTGAACCTGAAGCAAAAAGTGAAGCTTCAATAAGGTAACAGGCCTAATATGCCAAACAAGTTGGGTTAACGATTGATGTGTATGGAGGAGTGAGATCAGAGTAACCCACTCTTTGTCTATAACGCACATTCTTTCTATAGCGAAGGCTCTGTCTTTTGTGTCCCATTAGCCGCAAGTTTTATTGAGTTTAGATTTGCGACTAAATATACTGGAGACACCATCAGACGGAGGACAAAAATGAATAATAAAAACAAACATATAGTTTTAATTCATGGTCTATATATGCCTGCGTTGATCATGCAATATCTGGATAGAAACTTCAAAAAACGCGGCTTTACAACGCACAAGTTTGCCTACAACTCGCTGCGTTTCCCTTCTGCAGCCAAACGTCTCAATCGTTTCGTGAATGCTCGTTTTAATGAGTATGATGAGGTCTATTTTTTCGGTCACTCACTGGGTGGCTTGCTGATTCGTCATTACTTTAAATTCTACCAACCACACTTCGCCGACACCTGCATTATTACAGCAGGCACTCCGCACAATGGGGCAACCATCGCCAAAACACTGTCTAATCATGGGCTTGGATTTATATTTGGTTCGAGCAAAATGATTTTAAGCGATGGCTTGGGTGACTACGATATTGATGTGCCGATTGGCGTAATTACTGGCACCTACGACGCTGGCGTAGGACGCATTGTATTGGGAAGAAATCCTGGGGATGGCACAGTAACACTCGAAGACGCCAACCTGAGAGGAGCCACTGATACTTACGCCCTCAAACTCAACCACACAGCGCTGGTCTACTCTAAGGAAGTCGTAACACTGTCGGCTCAGTTCATTGAACACAGAGCTTTTAAGGACGCTTCATAGCTTTTTTCAGTAGCTTTGCGCGTTGACTCCTGTATCGAGCTCTTGTTCTCTTATTTGTGATAGATAAAAACAAAAATACCACTCTGCGATAAGAGTGGTATTCGAAGATCCATTGCTGGAAATGAGCGCTTGCTATACTTTCTATACTTGCTACAGACGATTCACTCGGGTTGGTAAGAACACCTCGCCCAACATGCATCGCACCGAACCACCGCCGATGTCTTCGATCGTTTTCACGTTAAATGGTAGTAGCTTACCGTGTGTCGAAAGCTGAGCTAACTGAGCTGGAGAAAACGCATCATAAGCCGATTGAGACATCGCGATCACCTTGTCGCCATTCACAGTTTCAAGCTGAAGGATGTTGCCACAAAAACGATTCATCTGATCGATTGAGATAGAGATAACTTGCTTGTCTTTGGCAAGAGACTTCACAACAAAGCGGCGCTCAAACTCTGGGATCACTTCATCACAGATCACGCAGAAATTATCGCCAATCGCCATCATCACATTGGTATGGTAAATCGGTTGACCAGACGGTAATGCCGTTTGGAACGAGACCACGCGAGAATAGCCAATGCGCTTCGCGTAATCTTCCAATACTTCGCGGTCACAACGTTGTGAAAGCGCAGCATAAATGGTCTTGTTGATATGGTCGATCACCATCACGCCTGTGCTCTCTAGATAAGAACCTTGAGCAACGTACGACTCCATAGACTCACTGTGATTAACAATGCGACCAGACGCTTCCAACGCTTCAATAAGTGCATTCGGCTTAACTTCATTTTGACGGTTTTCACACGCCATAGGGAAAGTGAATAGGCTTCCATCACTACAAGTACTGAACCAGTTGTTTGGGAACACTGCGTCAGGGGTTTCAACACCCAGTTCCGGATAATCAAACTCTACAACTTGCACACCTTCTTTACGTAGCGAAACCACCATAGCCTTAAACTCGGCCATCGTTTCTAACTTTACCTCAGCTTCAGTCAGATCGACTCTGTGCTGAAACTCGTTATCACGGGCTGTTTCTTCGTTAAATTTAAATTCTTTTGGCGGCACCATAACAACGCAATTTGCGTTTTGAACATTAGTAATATGCAGTGATTTTTTGTGTAGGTTTAACATTTTAACCGTCCCTATCTTTTATTTACCTCAGAATTGTAAACAACTTGTTACGACAAAATTCACTGAAAATCACAATGATTTGAATATTTATCCCAAGTAATTACTGCGAATTTTAGATTAGTCGGTAATTTTTACTGCAAGATAACAGCACATCAGAAAGAACCAACTGTATGCATATTCGTTAAAGAATTTACTGGATAAATATTCTCATTTCATTTTTCAACTCCACACGAGTTTTGATTACAATTTAATCCATTTAACGTTAGGATTATCACCGTTGCATAACCATCAATTACGTTTGAAATAAGCTTAACTTTTCCTGCCTAATTCAATCTAAAATTAGCTTCATGAAAGACACTCTTTGGAAGTGTTCTGTGTCGCTTAAACTAAGCACTTACATAAGAACTAAACAAAAATCCATCGAATGGCTTAATACTTATAAGAACGCGTTGGCACTTATATAATTTCAAACTAAAACTGAAAAATTCAAATCAAGACTATAAAAACAAAGCTGCACATCGAGTGCTCTAGCTCAAAGATGCAGTAGCTTATAAAGGGAAAACTATGTACAAGAAATTTGAAGGCTTTACTGAAGCCTTTCCAAAGGGAGAGCCGATACAACCTCCTACTGGAATACTGGCATTTTGCCGCCATTACACACGAGGTTTTGAAAAGCCGTTGATCTTGCTCGGATTGATGAGCATGACCATCGCGATCATCGAAGTTGCGCTGTTCGGTTACATGGGTCAACTGGTTGACTGGCTATCAACCAGCAACCCGGACACTTTCTTAGCAGACAACGAGTCGACACTGATGGGGCTCGGCGTTCTGCTGTTGGTCGTGATGCCAATCTTGATCAGTGTTTATTCGCTATTGCTTCACCAAACTTTGCTAGGCAACTATCCAATGTCGATTCGTTGGTTAGCTCACCGCTACCTTTTGAAGCAAAGTTTGTCGTTCTATCAAGATGACTTTGCCGGACGTGTCGCGACCAAAGTGATGCAAACCTCGCTCGCGGTACGTGAAACCGTGACCAAAATGGTCGATGTGTTTGTCTATGTGACGGTTTACTTCACGGCGATGCTATTCATGCTTGCAGAATCAGATTGGCGCTTAATGGCTCCAATGTTGATTTGGTTGTTCATTTACGTCGGCATTCAACTGCACTTCGTACCAAAGCTGAAAGACGTGTCTTCAGAACAGGCGGATGCACGCTCGTTGATGACGGGTCGCATTGTGGATAGCTACACCAATATCGCAACGGTCAAACTGTTCTCACACAGCAAAAGAGAAACCGAGTACGCTGAAGAAGGGATGGAAGGCTTTCTAGACACAGTCCATCGCCAAATGCGCTTGGTTACTGGCTTCAACATCTGCGTTGAATTTGCTAACTATCTATTGGTATTCAGCATTGCCGGTATTTCTATCTACCTATGGCTAGACAACGCGATCACCGTGGGTGCAATTGCGATTGCGGTCAGCTTAGCTCTGCGTATTAACGGCATGTCGAAATGGATCATGTGGGAAATCGGTGGTCTGTTTGAGAACCTAGGTACCGTAATTGACGGCATTAAAACTCTGTCTAAGCCTATCGCTATCGAAGACAAGAAAGACGCAAAGCCTTTGGACGTTCCACAAGGCGGTATCAACTTCGACAACGTGAGCTTTAACTACGGTGAGAATAAGGGTGTGATTAACAACCTAAACCTCAACATCAAACCGGGTGAAAAAGTCGGCTTGGTTGGCCGTTCAGGTGCAGGTAAATCGACCCTAGTTAACTTACTGCTGCGTTTCCACGATGTAGAAAGTGGTCGCATCCTGATTGATGACCAAGTGATCTCAGATGTCACGCAAGATTCACTGCGCAGTAACATCGGCATGGTGACTCAAGATACCTCACTGCTGCACCGTTCGATCAAAGACAACATTCTTTACGGTCGACCAGAAGCATCAGATGAAGAAGTGTATGCCGCAACCAAACAGGCACACGCGCACGAGTTCATCGAAACCCTAACTGACCCGTTTGGCAACGTTGGTTACGATGCTCAAGTGGGTGAACGTGGCGTCAAGCTTTCTGGTGGTCAGCGTCAACGTGTCGCTATCTCACGTGTACTTCTGAAGAATGCTCCGCTGTTGGTTCTAGATGAAGCCACATCAGCACTCGATTCTGAGGTTGAAGCTGCGATACAAGAGAGCTTGATTGAACTAATGGAAGGCAAAACGGTTATAGCGATTGCACACCGTCTATCGACCATTGCCGCAATGGACCGTTTGATCGTACTCGACCAAGGTAATATCGTCGAAGAAGGCACGCACCAAGAGCTGATTACACAAAATGGTATCTACGCTCAATTGTGGAATCACCAGACCGGTGGCTTTATTGGTGATGATCTTGAACAGACAACGAGCGCTTAATTTATATTCCATTTTAAAAGTGCGGCGTAATTCACACCAAAATGTTAATTGGCGGTAAATTACACATGGCAGAATGTTATGTCGTAATCATATAATGACATTAACAGCAATGACGCTTCGCTTGCGCGTTCTGGAATAAGGCTAGACTTCGGGGGGAGGCTAGCCTTTTTTATGTCTGTTATTCTTCGCGTCTTTCTCGTCTGTTTTCATCGGTTCTATAAACTTCGTCGATCCTTTTGTTTTTTTCTTGGCATTTTTTTCTTAAAATGCGCGCAGTATTCTTTTTAGAGATCAACCATGAACAAAAGTGTCTTAACTAACGTTATTGCGTTAGCGCTGCTTGCTGGCGGCTATGTGACAGCAAACCAATACTTACTTTACGCAGGCTTATTCGCCTTTTCTGGTGCCATCACCAACTGGCTTGCGATTCACATGTTGTTCGAGAAAGTACCCGGCCTATACGGTTCTGGTGTTATTCCAGCACGCTTTGAAGAGTTCAAGGCAGCCATCAAGCAATTGATGATGGAACAGTTCTTTACTGAAAGTAACATCGACCGTTTTCTTAGTAGTGAGATGACAGGAAAGTCACTCAACCTAGAGCCTGTGATCAAGAAGATCGACTTTAACCCTGCATTCGAATCGCTGGTGCATGTTATCGAAAACTCACAGTTTGGTGGCATGTTGGCGATGGTTGGTGGTACAGAAGCACTGCAGCCAATGAAGGCGCCATTTGTTGAGAAGATGCAAGAGTCTGTGATTGAAATCAGCAAGAGCGATTCGGTAAAAAATGCTATCAAGGATGAACTTGAATCGCCTGCAATGATGGATGAAATTAAAGAGAACATTGAGGCGATCATCGATCAGCGCTTGAATGAACTGACTCCAAAACTGGTTAAAGAGATGGTTCAGACCATGATCAAGAAACACCTTGGTTGGTTGGTCGTTTGGGGTGGGGTATTCGGCGGTGTGATTGGTTTAATCTCTGCCGCAATTACGCTGTAAGGCGGAGAAGTTTATCCGATTGCTCTTTATCTGACGTTCAACAAAAATGGAAGCTTATTGGCTTCCATTTTTTATATCTAAATAACCTTGGTAAGGCGAAAGCAGGTCACTATTTTATGGTGGCCAACAACTCAGGGTTAACACCAAAGCCCTTCTTGTGTTCTTCAATCACCACTTCGCTGCGTGTCTGAATCACACCTGGCAGGGTACCCAATTTCGTTGCCATAAACGCTTGGTACGCCTTCATGTCTTTTACTCGAACCTTGATCATGGTGTCAAAATCCCCCGACAGCGAATAGCACTCTTCGACTTCAGGCATCGTTTCAACCGCTTGGGCAAATTTATCAAAAATTGAAAAACTGGTTTGATCGAGGCGAATATGGATAAACACTTGGACATCGAGCCCCAACTTTTCTGAACAAAGCTCAGCATGATAACCAGTGATGTAGCCCACTTTTTCCAATCGCTTCAACCTATCAGAGCAAGGTGAAGTTGTTAGGTTGACCTGTTTCGCTAGTTCAACAACGGGCAAACGGCCTTTCATATGCAGAATTCTTAGTATCTCTTTATCGATACGATCGAGTTGATGCTGAGACATAATATTCCTTAAACATTCTAGATTGCGCTCAGTATATTCCATACTAAGAGCAATCGAAGAAAACCTTGCTCACACATTTAGAAAACTAAATAGACCATTCCTATTCACGTTAAATATGAAACCGAACAGAGCGATAACAACCCTTATAAATCAAACTCCAGTTATTAACAAATTATTATAGAAATGACCCGATTAACAAATAAGTTGAGCCAGAAACGAAAGAAAGGATATAGGCCAAAGTGAATAATAGAATTCTCAAAGAGAAAGGATGACTCTATTATGAAAACGCAAGAACTCGCATATAAACCTTACGGAATCGGTTCATGGACACACGTAACGGTATCAAAAGATGTTGCCCAAGCACTCGCAAGTGAATACTCAAACTATGGCTGGGAAGTTAAGATTGATGGTAATGTCGTCGAGGCAGAACCTTCACTAAAAGCGGCATAAAAAACGAAAAAACCTCCATCAGGGAGGTTTTTAAATCTAAGTTAGTAAGCACTTACTACAATCTAAGCCAGACCAACTTGGGGAACTGCAGTTCCTGTTTCACAACGACAGTTACACGTTCGACAGAAGTGCTGAGTTTCCATGTCGTAGTACAGGTTTCCACTAAATAGCTTTGACGTCCATTGCATCATACGGCCAGAGGTTGTCTCAGGCTCAGATTCACAACGTTTCATTATAGACTTATGTAGTGTTGTTTTTTTACATCCTTTGCAATAGAGATCAGGCATACCTTTGTCCTATAGGTCTTTAGTGGTTACTGATAATTGACACATGATGTCCAATTCAGTGTAATAATTCACCGAGCTAATAACAAAAGTGAGCGCCAAGTTCAAAAAATAGCCATTTTATCGGTTATTTTTTGACATCAAGCGCTATGAAAAGCCTTTATCTTCTATTTATTTCCCTTCTATCATTTGGTTTCGATTTACATTGTAAACCTCATAACAGCCGTGCTTCTTCTGTATCCTACTGGTTTTTTATAAGACAAAGGTAGTGCCCACATAAAAAAATAGAGCCACCGAAGTGACTCTATTACTTTTATTTTTCAATTTCTTTTTACAATTGCTTTTTAGCTAATGTTCTTTTGCTAATTCACATCTGTTTTACAATGTAAATTAGTCTAGCTCAACTAGGTTCTTCTCGAACTCAGCGTGTTGCTTCTTAACTTCGTCTTCAGGCTCGCCAGTCATTAGGCTCACGATAACGATAGAAAGCGTCGATAGGATGATTCCCGGTACGATTTCGTAAACATCGAACCAACCGCCCGTGAACTGCTTCCAAAGTACAATCGTAACACCACCAACCACGATACCCGCTAGAGCGCCGTTACGGTTCATACGAGACCAGTATAGGCTTAATACGATTGCAGGACCGAATGCAGCACCAAAACCAGCCCATGCGTAAGATACAAGGCCAAGTACTGAGCTGTCTGGTGTCATCGCTAGAACAAGAGCAACAAGAGAGATTAGGATAACCGCGAAACGGCCTACACGAACAATCTCTTCTGACGTTGCGTCTTTCTTCAGAACTTGCTTGTACAAGTCTTCTGCCATTGCAGATGAAGAAACAAGAAGTTGTGAATCCGCAGTACTCATGATTGCCGCTAGAATGGCAGCAAGTAGGATGCCGGCGATGACTGGGTGGAACATCGCGTTCACAAGAAGCATGAAGATCTTCTCGCCATCATCTAGCTTAGGTGCGCCAGAGTTCGTCACATAGATTAGACCAACAAGACCCACAAGCATTGCACCAATCATAGACAGTGCAGTCCAGATAACGGCAATGCGGCGCGCTGTTGTTAGGTCTTTATTACTACGTGTTGCTTTGAAACGCGCAAGGATGTGTGGTTGGCCGAAGTAACCCAAACCCCATGCCGCTAGTGAGATGATCGCAATAGCAGACAGTGGCTCACCCTTCGCATCATTCCATAGCGTTAGAAGCTCTGGGTTGATGTTGTGTAGGTCGCTAGAAAGCTGACCTAGGCCACCGTTCATTGCCGCGATTGGTACAATCAATAGCGCTGCAGACATGAGTAGACCTTGAACCAAGTCAGTCCAAGATACCGCTAGGAAACCACCAAACAGAGTGTACGAAACTACACAGACTGTACCGATAATTACCGCAGTTGTGTAATCTAGGCCGAATACCGTTTCAAACAATTTACCACCCGCTACCAAGCCTGAACTTGTGTAGAAAAGGAAGAATAAAAGGATAAAGAAAGCAGAAATTGTTTGGATCAGCTTAGAATTATCATTGAAACGACGAGATAGGAACTCAGGCAGCGTCAGTGATTCAGTCGTAATGCTGTAAGTACGTAGACGTTTTGCACTGATTAACCAGTTTGCCCAAGTACCAACAAGTAGACCACCAGCAAGCCAAAATGCTTCAAAGCCAGCAGCGTAAGCGTAACCAGGCAGGCCAAGTAGCAACCAACCACTCATGTCTGATGCACCAGCAGAAAGTGCAGCAGGCCATGGGCCTAACGAACGACCACCTAGGAAGTAGTCAGTTGAGTTAGATGTACGTTTGTAAGCAATAACACCGATCGCTAGCATCATAATTAGATACGCAATGAACGTCGTCGTTATTGCAAAACTGTTTTCTATCATTTGATAGTCCTCATTTTGTAGAAAGCCTTCCATGCCCAATTCAATGCAAGGCACTCACCGTAAAGGCAAGCAAGTGCATTGAGTTAGGTATTGAGGCTCCAAAGCACTATGAGTTAAATCCAAAGATGGTGAAAACCAAAGTTGGAAAAACCAAAAGTGCTTAGAGCCAATTTTACTGAAGGTTAGTGAGCTTCGCTTCCAAGTTCGAGCAAGGTCGCGTTACCGCCCACGGCTGTTATATTTATAGTTCGCGTACGCTCGGTAATGAAGCGCAGCGATAGGTGTGGATCATTAGCAACATTCATTGTCGCCAGATCCGTTTCAGCTACTAAACCGACGATTGCACCGTCACGCTTAGCAAGCTGTAAATTGATAGCTTGTGCCGTTTGCGAGTTACCTACGTAACCCACGCTACGTACATCGCAAGACAACAACTGTTGAGCAGCGTCATACGAGGCAACTTGCACCAAGTTAGTTGGCAAGTTCGCCGACTTAGCTGCGTCTGCAACTAAGGTATTGAACTGCACATCATCACTGCACAATTGGACGCTGTTACCTGCCAATAGCGCGGCAGTAATCAAAGCCATTGCAGTTTGCAGCGCTGGCACTTTCACTTCGCAATCATCAACAATCACCAAAGCCACACCGCGACCTGCGGCATATAGCTCATTGGTTTCGCCCGTAGGACCTGCCATTAGGTGATGTTCAGAAAGCAGTGCAGACGCTTGCTCTAGATGATAAGTCGCCACCATCGCCAAAGGCGCAGATTGACTTTCGATCTCTGATTTAAGCGCAAGTACCTGAGCACTCTTGTAATCAAAATCGGTAAGATTCCATTGTTCCCACGCTAGCAAAGCATCAGAAAAACCTGTCACTTGATGAACCATGATAATGCTCCTTATGCCTTGTCTTGTGATTGAGAGAAATGAACATCAGTAAAGCGATATAGGTAGTGAGGACCACCCGCTTTAGGGCCAGTACCTGACAAGCCTTGACCACCAAATGGTTGAACACCAACAACGGCGCCCACTTGGTCACGGTTGATGTAGCAGTTACCCACACGAACGTGTTTTTCGATCCAACGGTAAGTTGTCTCGTTACGGCTGTGGATACCCATGGTTAAGCCAAAGCCCGTTTGGTTGATTTGGTCTACCACTTGCGCTAGCTCACTCGCTTTGAAGCGAACAATGTGTAGCACTGGGCCAAACTGTTCTTCTTTCAAGCAGTTGATGTCATCAATTTCAAAAGCACTTGGTGGAACAAAATCACCATGTTCACAATCACTACCTAGAGAAAGTTGAGCCACCTTCTTCTGGGTATTGGTCATGTTTTCTAAGTGCGCCATTAGCTTCTGTTTTGCGTTTTGGTCGATAACAGGGCCAACATCGGTTTTATGAAGGTGTGGAATGCCAACACTCAGCTCGTCCATTGCACCGTGAATCAATCCAACCACGCGGTCTGCAATGTCTTCTTGGATGTAAAGCACACGCAGTGCAGAACAACGTTGACCTGCTGAAGCGAATGCCGAACGAATCACATCACGAACTACCTGTTCAGGCAGTGCGGTACTGTCGACGATCATCGCATTCTGACCACCGGTTTCCGCGATAAACGGAACAGGCTTAGCGTTACGACTCGCCAATGACACGTTGATACGTTGTGCTGTTGGTGTTGAACCCGTAAAGGCAACGCCCGCAATCGCATCATGGCTGGTGAGTGCACTGCCGATCTCAGCGCCACGACCCGGTAGTAACTGAATCGTGCCAGCAGGGAAGCCCGCTTCATTCATCAATTCCACTGCGCGAGCTGCAATCAAGCTTGTTTGCTCAGCAGGCTTAGCCACAACCGTGTTACCTGCAACCAAAGCTGCTGTAATTTGGCCAAGGAAGATCGCCAATGGGAAGTTCCAAGGGCTGATACAAACGAATACACCACGACCTTGTCGCGAAGCGATTCGAGTTAGACCATCAAAGCCTTTTAGCTCAAAACCTTGTAGGTTGTTCGCTTGTTTTGCGTAGTAACGACAGAAGTCGACCGCTTCACGCACTTCATCAACGCTGTCGTGAATCGTCTTACCTGCTTCTTGATGACAAATTGCCACCAGCTCAGCAAGGTTGTCTTCCATCAGGTCAGCCAGCTTATCAAGTGCTGCCACTTTGGTTTCAACTGAAGTTGCGTTCCAATCAGCAAATGCTGCGTCTGCGCCAGTGATCGCTGCGGAAACATGATCAAGGTTAGCGAAAGCCACCTGACCCACATTAATACGACGATCATAAGGTGCAGTCACTTGCTCAACGTTCTGATCAGCCTTGATCATGCTTTCGGCAAGAGATTCACCGTTGATCACAGGACCAGCAGTCCATTGATTGTTTAAAAAGCCTTTTACTTGCTCTTCAAACTGGTGTGCTTCGCTTTCGATATCAATGTTCACACCGTATGAGTTTTTACGCTCAGGGAATACCGCTGGAGGCAGAGGAATCTTAGTGTTGTTCAATGTATCGAACGCCAGAAGCATATCGACTGGGTGTTGAGTCAGCTCTGTCACTGGGCAACGAGCGTCAACCAAACGGTGTACAAACGAGCTGTTTGCGCCGTTTTCTAGCAAGCGACGTACTAGGTATGGCAGTAGATCTTTGTGGCTGCCAACCGGTGCGTAAATACGTACTGACTGTTGGTAAGCTTCCATCGCATGGTTGTAAAGAGAATCACCCATCCCGTGTAAGCGTTGGAATTCAAAGTCTTTATGGTCGGTCATTACGGCAATAGCAGAAACCGTATGAGCATTGTGACTCGCAAACTGCGGGAAGATATTGCCACGAACGCTTGGGCTCAGTAGGTAACGCGCACACGCAAGGTAAGCCACATCCGTCGCTTCTTTACGCGTGTAAACTGGGTAATCAGTAAAGCCCGCTTGTTGCGACCATTTGATTTCACTATCCCAGTACGCACCTTTCACCAAGCGAAGCGGGATCAAATCACCCTGCTCTTTCGCTAGGCGGTTTAACCATACTAGAACCGGTAGTGCACGCTTTGAGTAAGCTTGAATAACCAGACCAAATTTACCCCACCCTTTTACAAGGTCAGTGCGGTACAGCTTTTCGAATAATTTAAGAGAAAGCTCTAGGCGATCCGCTTCTTCAGCATCGATCGTAATTGCAACGTCAAGCTCTACTGCGCGGCGCAATAGCTGCTCTAACGTGTCGCAAAGTTCCGTCAATACGCGGTCTTCGTTCGCCACTTCATAACGTGGGTGAAGCGCAGAAAGCTTGATAGAAACAGACGGTGCTGGGCTAGATTTTGAAGAGACGTATGTGTCTCGACCTACGGCTTCAATCGCCATTAGGTAATCTTTGAAGTATTTGTTTGCGTCAGCAGTGGTCAGTGCCGCTTCACCTAGCATGTCGTATGAGTAGGTAAAACCTTTATCACGCATAGACTTACCGTTCTTTTGCGCTTCAGCAATGCTGCGGCCAAGAACGAATTGGTGACCCATCACCTTCATTGCTTGGTGCATCGCTTTACGAATTACCGGCTCAGAAAGCTTGTTCACTAAACGGTTAACCGCTTGACCTGCACTCTGTTCTTTAGATGAAAGCCCAACTACCTTACCCGTTAGCATTAATCCCCAAGTGGATGCGTTCACAAACACTGAGTCAGAATTCTTTAGGTGAGATTTCCAATCCGCAACGCTGAGTTTGTCGCGAATCAATGCATCAGCCGTTGCTGAATCAGGAACACGCATCAAGGCTTCCGCTAGACACATCAGCAAGATGCCCTCTTGAGTATCTAAGCTGTATTCAAGCAACAGTGCATCGATCATCTGGATAGAAGTCTTATCCGCACGGATAGCTTCGATCAATGAGGTCGTTTTCTCTGAAATTTGCTGCTTCTCTGACTCAGAAGGGGTAGCTAGCGGCAGAAGTTGCTCTAGCCATTGGGTTTCATCCACCATATATAATGGTGAGATAAGCGACCATAGATCAGCAAGCGACTGCTCGTTGAATTCTGGCTTTAACACATCAGTAGCTGTAAACATGCGTTTTCCTTAATCTCACACCCGGAATTAGCCCGGGATCTCTACAATGGCTGCAGTGTATTTAGAGTATATAAGGATTACTTGTCAAAAACTCCGAGTTTTTTGCTAAAAACTCGCTTTATTAACAAAACAAACACAAGGTCACATATGAAACTTTAATATAATATGCCGTTTTGTTTCACTATTTAACAGAAGTTTGCTTTTTGTATTGAGATGGTGACATGCCTTGAAGGCGAGAAAAGGTGTGAGTAAAGGAGGATTGACCGGAAAAACCAGCCAGTTCTGCAACCAGTCCAAGGCTGAGGTTACCTTGTTCGATTAAACGACGAGATCGGTCGATACGCTTACCAAGAACGTACTGGTGAGGGGTAATGCCCATTTGATCTTTGAATAGCATGTGGAACTGGCTTTCACCCAGAAACACACTGCCTGCAAGCTGCGCGACGGAGATCTTATTTGCTAAATGCTGTTCTATGTAGCGATCCAACGCTTCAAGATCAAAGCGTGAATCTTTGATTGAGGTTTCAAATGCCGAGATGTGTCTTTGCATCAGCGCGATCACCGTATCATTACAGGCTCGGCTTAGTAGCAGATCATTAGGACTGGCCTGCATTTCTTGCACCAACATATGGATAAGCTTTTGAATTTGCACGTCTAATTGGAAGTAGACGTTCGATGATTCTAACTGATTGATCTTCTCTAGCATCAGAGGGTCATCATCCGTTGGCACTGGCATATTGAGTACTAGGATGTCCGACTGGCCAACCACACCACCGAAAGCATGATCAGAGCTCGCCGTTACCACACAACCTTGACCTGGGCCGACAAGATTGCCTTTACCGCTCACTTCAAATTCAGCCTGACCTTTTAAACCAATCACCACCTGCGAATAATGATGATCGTGACAGTCCATATGCGAAGGCAAAGTTATGATTTCCGCTGGTCGGGGGCGTGTAAGCCCTAGCGGAGACAAGTCTAGGTTTGGAAAGGGTAAAGGTTTTGGCATGACAGCAAAGTACTTAGGTCGACATGATAAGAATAATACTCTGAAATCTGCAGAAGATGAATTTGTAAATGATCATGAGAGTTGTTTTCTCTTCTTCAAAGAAAGATCATTATTGATAACCACGTGATCATGTCTCCGGAAGTATGATCAAGTGAGCCCAAACTACGGGCTTTGTAAAGTCAACCTTCCAATATTTAGGCCACTCTTCCTTGTTCCAAGAGCAAATAAATCTGAACACCAAAAGTCAAAGCAAGTCACAAATGGAAACCAAACGACTACACCATAACGACAATATTTTCTTATATAGCTCAATTATTTCGGTGTAAATATGTAAAAAGTGTATCCGAAGTACCGAAACTTAGCTTTTGAGTAGATTGGAGGGCAATAAAACGGTATAAAGACGGGTACTGTGTTAATTGCTAATAACTAGTGACTGACAACTAGGAAGTAGACACTTTATTAACGAGCCAATTTTAAATATACAAGTTGCAGGGACCTATGACTAACTTTCGAATTTCAGCGCTTTTACTTGCGCTATCCCCACTTTGGGTATCTGCATCGTTATCAGCTGAAGAACTGAATCAAGTCGATCCCGTTTCAGCTATCGATGCAAAGCTAACAGAGAAAAACTCAGATATTGAGCGTATTTCAGCGACCAAAGTATCGGCAACTGAGACCTTAAAACAACTTCAAAACCAGAACAGTAAGTTGTTACGTGAAGGTGAAGAGTTAAAGGCAAAACGTAACCGAGCTAAATCTGTACTCGACAAACAGTACAGTCGCTTACTTGACGATCCAGAAACGGATCTGGTTTCTTTTCAGAAAGGATACCAAGATGCTTGGGCTGCGGTTAAAGAGAATCAATCGTCTCAGCTAGATAATCAGCAAGCGATGAATGAGAACGAAATTTACCTTTCTCAAATTAAGCAAAAGCAAGCTCGTTTGAATAATGAGCTGGCTAACTTGAAAGAATCAAAAGTTGAAGCTCGCGTTAAACGTATTGCAACAGAACTTCGTGAAAGTGCCGTTCTTGAAACGAGCTACACCACCACATGTTCATCAACAATGACACTGGGTGAGTGTATTGCTCAAGGTAAACACCTGACGAAGCAGAAAGCAGTACAAAACTTCAAGAGCAAATTACTTGAACAGCTCACAGAAAGCACGCTAGCGAAGCAAAACTTACAAGGTGTTCAATTGAACATTCATGTTCAAGACAGCCAAGCAATCAAGAGCGGTTTCTCTGGAAACAACTCTTACTTTGTGCAGATGCAAGCTCAACTTCAAGCAAAACCGGAAGCGATTGCAGCATGTAACTTATTGAACGTTTCAACTCGCTACTGTTTAACGGACAGCGACGTTAAGGTTACAAAGAAGAGCGACAAGCAGTGGGCAAACGTGATGGTACGTTCTGATCAGTACAATGACTCAGTAACTATCAACGGCATTAAATACGGCAGCACACCCCTAGAGGTTTCGCTACCGAGCGGTCGTCACCAAGTAACCATTTCAAAAGAAGGTTACGAGTCATACAACCGCACAGTGACTATCAACGGCAGCGATACTATTTGGGTGAAACTCCTTCCTAGTAAAGAAAATGAAATCTAAATATATAAAGCTAAGCCTGATATAAATAGCCGTGCCTATTTCACAAAGCTGAATGAATACTCGCCATCTTGTTGTAGTTATAGAAAGTAGCTTCAAACGAAATGGCGTTTTCGTTAGAATATTCAATTAACCTAAATTACGACTGAAGTAGCCCAACATGCGCCAAGGTTTTCCTACTCTATTATTTGCACTTGCTCCATGCTTAATGACGCCTGCTGTTTTCGCTGAAGCGACATCTCCAGCAATCACGTCATCAGTCATCGACATTGAAAGCTCTCTTTTCGAAGAACATGCCAGTTTAACGGCTATCGAGAAGAAGATGGCGGACAAACAAAATCAAGTCGGCAACCAAGCAGAGCAAATGGCACGTCAAGCCAAGTTATTAGCTCAATCAGAGCAAAAACTCGCAACGGCGAAAACTAGCCTAGAGCAAGATTACACTCGCATGATTGATGAGCCAGATTTCGATATCTCACCAGCTCAAAACCGCTTTCAAGATGCCTGGAAATCGGTAAAAGAGCACAAGCTTACGATTTCGGATTCAGAGCAAAAGCTTCAAAGCTTAGTGATGGAACTAGAGGCCATCAAAGCCGAAAAATCGGCTGTAGAAATGTCTATCGCCCATTTGAATCAAGACAAACTAAGAGCAAGAGCTGAGAGATTAAGAAGCGAGGTCACTCAAACACAAGAACATACTGTTAGCTTTACCAACCGCTGTAGCAGCGACATGACGTTAGCTCAATGTTCAGACCAAACGGTGGCTTTGACACTTCAAAAAGCAGTAAAACAATTTCAAAATAGCCTTGTATCCAACGCGACAGAATCAAAAATAGTAAAAGAACACCTAGCGTCTGCATCTTTGAATATTCACGTTCTACAACACAGCGTGAAATCATCTGGCTTCTCCGAAGATAACCGTTACCGAGCAGTGGTTGCTGCGAATTTAGAAACTCGTCCAGATAAGAACACTCCTTGCCGCTTACTTGGCATTCAATCCTCAAACTGTTTCGATCAGAGCGATCTGCAAGCCGATGATCAGCAGAAAGAAGTTGCTTGGGTTAACTTGGTGGTTCGCTCAAATCAATATAATGACAAGGTTTCTATCAATGGTGTGAACTATGGCAGCACACCGGTGGAAGTGATGCTACCGACAGGGCAGCACATGGTTACGATTGAGAAAGAAGGTTACCTTTCTTTCCACCAAGAGCTGAAAATAGCCCGAGATCACAACCTAAGAGCGGTATTACAAGCGAAGCAGAACTCACTGAATGTGGGGACTAAGTTTGCTGACCCAATGGGCAATGGTGCTCAAAGTCCAGAAATGATTGTGGTTGGATCTGGGACTTACCTACTCGGTGAAAATAACGCTGAGCAAGTCACGATCAAACAGCCATTTGCATTAGCGGCAACCCCAACTCGTGTTCAAGACTTTAAAGCATTTGTGAAAAATACGGGTTACCAGACCGACGCAGAGCTGATGAACACTTGTGATACCTTCGTGAATGCAGAAATCACGACTGTGTCAGACAATGACTGGAAAGCTCCTGGTTTCAAGCAAGTCGATCACTCTCCCGTTGTATGCGTCAGCCAAAGCGATGCGAAAGCGTACACACGTTGGTTATCTAAAAAAACAGGCTTTACTTACCGTCTACCAACACAACAAGAGTGGGAAGCGGCGGCAAGAGCGGGTCAAGATACCAGCTTCTGGTGGGGCAACAAATTCCGTTCAGGTAGAGCTAATACTGGTTGGTCTGGTACACAGTGGTCAAACGTCAGTACTTCTCCTGTTAAATCATTCTTGCCAACGCCAACGGGTTTCTACGACATGGTAGGTAACGTTTGGGAATGGACTGCAACCCAAAAAGGCATCGCTAAGGGGGGCGCGTGGAGCTTCTCTCCTGAAGAGGCAAAAGTGTTTGCTGAACTGTACGTTTCGCCTTCTACTGCCGCTAACTACTTAGGATTCCGAGTATTACGAGAGCTATAAGCTCTTGGTATTACTCAAAGCCCTCAAATATTTACCTTAGATTCTCCTAGTATCCGGTTGAGTCAGTGTTTATAGGGGAATTCCCTCCTTATATTCGATCTCACCTAGGAGTAAATTCGTCGATAGAGTAGTAAGTCACTCTGGGTATCTATCTGATACCTCAGCTTAATTTACATGACCCTCGTAAATTAAGCTGGAAATCTTCTACGTGTCGACAAGGTATATCTTGTCTTTGGCCAGCCCTTCTTCAGGCTGGCTTTTTTTTGCTTTTTTCTCATCCTTTTTGTTTAGCTATTGATCAATAAAGGCACACTTAAACAACATGCCGTTCAATCATTAATCACACTCCATTTTTGATGCATAACTCGACTTCTAATTGTCATTGCAGCTCTATAAGAAGCTGATATCATTGCAATACTCCCTCTTACGAGATAAAACCTTGCCGGATCCCCTCAACTCCATACATCGTTCTTTATTTGAACAACTTCCAGGTTGCTGGGGGTGCAAAGATACTGACTCTGTCTTCGTGTATGCCAACCTTGCTTACAACCAATTAATTGGCTTAAAACCCAACGAAACTTGTACGGGCTTAACCGATTTCGATATGCCTAGTCAAACAACCGAATGCGCGCAGGATTTCAGGGCTCAAGACAAACATGTAATGGATACACGCAGTACTCTTAAAATCCTCGATATTCACCCTTATCCAGACGGACGCTGGCACGCCCATATTTTTACTAAAACCCCTTGGCTTGATGGGAATGGCGAAGTTCAAGGCACCATTTTTTATGGCCAAGAACTCACCGACACCGCCATCTTAGAAGTAGGCCATTGGGTGTGTCAGGCAACTTGCGAAAAAGACAATCAAGTGTCCATTGCAGGATCAAAGCCACGCATATCAAAGCTCAAAAAGCGACTGACTTCGCGAGAATCAGAAGTGCTGTTCTTGCTGCTATTCGGCAAGAAACCACAGTACATCGCGTCTACGTTGAACATTTCAATCAAAACGGTCGAAGGGCATGTCGCCAGGTTGAAACAGAAATTTGATGCGCGCAGTAAAAGCCAGTTGATTGAGTATGCGTTGGACTCGGGGCTAGGCTCTATGATCCCAGAAACCCTGCTTAAAAAGCAGATCTCCGTTGTTCTGCACAGTGACTAGATATTGGTTTGATGAGATGCAGACAAAAAAATACCGTTGATAAGTCTAATCAACGGTATTTTTGGATCAGTTAAGCAGTTAAGCAAATTAAGGCGCTAGGCGGTCGATATCCCAACGGCTATCTTGGCGTGAGAACAAGAAGCGATCATGCAAGCGGTGCTCTCCACCTTGCCAAAACTCAATGCTATCCACACGCACACGGAAGCCACCCCAGAAAGAAGGCACAGGAATCTCTCCTTTCGCGAACTTCTGTTTAAGCTCTAGATATTTACCTTCTAAAATCCCACGAGCAGAGATACGGCTACTTTGCTTACTTGCAATTGCGGCCAATTGGCTCTCTTTTGGTCGTGACGAGAAGTACTTCATATTTTCCATTGCTGTCAGTTTTTCAGCCGTGCCCGTAATATGAACTTGTCGCTCAAGAGGGTGCCAAGGGAAATGCAAACTGATTTTGCTATTGTGCTCTAGCTGGTGCGCTTTACGGCTACCTAAGTTGGTGTAAAAAACGAAGCCGTCTTTATCAACATTCTTTAGCAGAACAATTCGCTGGAATGGCTGACCATTTTCATCAACCGTAGCAACTGTCATGGCAGTAGGGTCCGTCAACTTAGCTTCAATAGCTTGCTCTAGCCATAGATTGAATTGCTCAATCGGGTCTGCGGCTAAGTCTTTACGTCTCAATCCACCCTTAGCATATTCGCGACGAATATCGGTCAGTTCCATTTGGTTGCTCCTTTCAATTTTTTTTGATTTTGCGCTGTAATCCTTTGAAACACAAGTCTAAGCCATGGTTTTGTCTCACAGAAGGTGCTCTGTGTTAACAAGATCTCGGTACTCTATCCATCATATTGATAATCTTTATACAAACCGATGACATACTGAGATCCTAGTGACTAAGATACTGCTTAACATAATGACTCCCTTCGTTTTATTCTCATTGTTATTGGGGGCTATTGGGCTGAGCGCAACTCATTTTTTGGCAGTACAATTTCAAGAAAAAGTGGTTACTCAAAAGCTCAACGAAGCAGCCAATAAAGCGAACCTACAAATCGACTCTGAACTGGATAAATTCAAACAGATCCCTGATTTGCTCAGCCATGACCCACGTCTGCTCTCTTATTTTGACTCATCACCACAAACAGACAAGATTTCCGCGGCGCAGCTCAATCAATTGCTATTTGAATGGTCTAATCAAAGCCAAGCTGACACCATCTATATTCATGACCCGAGCGGTACTGTGGTCGCTTCCAGTAATTACCAGAAGCTAGGTACTTTCGTGGGTGAGAACTTCTCGTTTCGTCCTTATTTTGCGTCCGCGATTGAAGGTAACAGCACACACTATGTCGCACTGGGTGCTCGCTCCAACGTACGCGGTTACTTTTTGTCTTCGCCTCTGTATATAGAGAATGACATTGTTGGGGTTATCACCGTTAAAGTGAGTCTAGAGAACCTTGAAAACATCCTAACCAGCGATGATTTTGAGATTGTGGTACTCGACTCTAACCAAGTGGTTTTTCTCTCCAGCCAAACTCAATGGCTTTATCACTCGTTGTTGCCGTTAAGCCAGAAGCAACAAACCGATATCGCCCTGCAACGTCAATACGGTCAAAGCGAAATTTCGATCATAGAAGCTTTTCGCTCTTCCAACTATCAACCACAAGTTAACGACGCTAATCAGCCCAACAACATTCAACCAAATCGAGTACAAAAAGAACTCACGGCAAACCGATTGTTTAAACTTGGGCCGTTCAATCTTTACCCCGCAACCTTCAGTAACAATCAGTACCAAGTTGTCGCATTAAAAAAGGCCGAAGCAGAGCTTATTAAAGTGCTGCAGATCGATGTCATCTTCGTGGTGATTTACAGCTTGGTGATGCTCATCGCGTGGTCGTGGCGACAGACTTACGTCGCGAAAGTGGCGCTAACCCGGCTCAACCAAAACCTAGAACAAACCGTTGATAAACGTACTCACTATTTGAAGAAATCCAATCAACAACTTCAGCAAACCATTTTTCAATACCAAGCATCGCAGTTAAAGCTGAAGCAGACAGAACAAGAGCTGACCCAAACAGCAAAATTAGCGGTACTCGGAGAGCTGTCAGCCAGCATTAACCACGAAATCAACCAACCGCTTGCAGCGCTTCGAACCTACAGTGAGAACAGCTTAAAGCTGCTAGAAATGGAACGGACAGATTTAGTGAAGAGTAATCTTGAGAAAATGATTGGCCTCAACAACACCATTACCGACATCATAGCGCGACTCAAAGTCTTTACTCGCAAGGTCACTAAACAAGAACATCATGTCGCGAACCTGCACCAAGCGGTCAACAACGCCACCAGTATTCTCAGTGCGCTGATGATCAAGCAAGGCATTACACTAAGACTAAGCACGGTGCCAAATCACATTAATATTGCAATTCATCCAACCGAACTCGAGCAAGTACTGGTGAATCTAATTCACAACGCGACCCAAGCGCTTCAACAACAAGTTCTTGAACAGAAAATCTTGCAGGAGCAACAAAACCTGGAAAACGTTGACCAACCGGCCAGCCCACAGATAGGCATCGAATGGCAACTGCATCATAACTCTTGTCAGCTGATCATTTGGGACAACGGAATTGGCATGCCGGACGATAAGCTAGAACAGCTGTTCAACCCGTTTTTTACCACTAAACCGGAAGGCTTAGGGCTAGGGCTTTCAATATCGAAACGGATTATTGAAGCTTATCACGGCACGATCAGCGCCAACCGATTAGAGCCTTCAGGCATGGTATTCTCGCTAAACATCCCGTTATATAACGATAAGGGCTAACGTGCCGTTGTTATCGTTGATTAGAAAATGAATTTTACATACTGCTAATTTCACACATAGCTAACCTCACATACTGTTAAGGATTCGACTTTTGCACCCTCTGCCTAAACTCTATTTTGTCGATGATGAACCCGCCATTCGAGACTCCGTAGAACAAGCCATGCTCATTGAAAGCATCGATATTGCCTGCTTCCCCAATGCCATTGAGGCACTAAAGAGAATAGATGTGACGCAAGCTGGGATTGTCATTACCGATATTCACATGCCAGTGATGGATGGCATTCAATTGACACAAAAGCTGCTGAATCAAAACCCTCATTTTCAGATCATCGTA
Organism: Vibrio sp. 10N.247.310.17; assembly: GCF_041466605.1. Lineage (NCBI taxonomy): Bacteria > Pseudomonadati > Pseudomonadota > Gammaproteobacteria > Vibrionales > Vibrionaceae > Vibrio > Vibrio sp. 10N.247.310.17. Next base: position 55,358 of record NZ_JBFSTC010000015.1, read on the forward strand.
CTGACAGGCCATGGGGACGTGCAAACAGCCGTATCCGCAATGAAAGCAGGCGCTTATGATTTTTTGGAAAAACCGTTTGTGGTCGATGCCCTGCTGACCGCAGTAAAAAAAGCATCGGATAAGCTCGCTTTGGTTGAAGAGAATAATCTATTACGTAAAGAGTTGGCGGTACAGAATCAGGTGGGTCCAAAACTGATTGGTCAATCGCCATCAATGCAGGCATTACGCCGAGAACTGATCTCTCTAGATACCAAAACTAACCCACTTCTACTGTTCGTCGGTGATTTAGGAACGGGTAAAAGGGTCACGGCGCAGTACACGCACGATCTTCACAGCCATCAAGCCGCAGAGCTTTGCCCTGTTGCTGCGTTTAATTTACCGCGCAATGATGAAACGACATTCCATCTGTTTGTTTTGCAACTGTTCTTGAAACATCAGGGTGGGACACTTTATATCCATGAAACAGAAGCATTAACTCAAGACCAATGGCAGTGGCTAGCGAACCTAAAACCCACTCTACTTCGTGAAAACTCATGCAAGACCAGTGCAACTTGTATCATTTTAGCAACCACAATACTTCCTACTACAATGGTAAGTGAGTTCCGTCGATTTGATTTGCTACCGCTAGCGCAACGAACAGAAGATATTGGTTCTTTGTTTAAACATTTCGCTCGTGGTGCGGCAAGTCGATATCAGTTACCCCCTCCGGTGATTACAGAAAAAGAGGTTCAACGATTGATCGCCACTCACTGGAGTGAAAATATTCGACAACTTCGCCAACATGCAGAGCTCAGAGTGTTGACTAAACCCAAGCTGACATCGCTTGAATCAGAGCCTAATCATAATCAAGATCAAGATCAAAGCGATAAGAGCCACATCGTTCTAAAGACTGAAGAGCAACAACTGTCATTAAGCCAACGAACCGATAGCTTTGAGCAAATCATCTTGATAGAGGCACTACATCGTCATCAAGGGCGCTTAAAAGAGGTACAGCAAGAGCTGCAAGTATCGCGAAAAACGCTTTATGACAAGCTGAGAAAACACCAACTTGATAAAACAGATTTCAAAAAACAATAAGAGTTAAAAAATATATAAATTCAAAGATTTAAAGGAGCAAAGCCTTAACATTTATCAAAAGTAAGAATACACTCACAAAGCTTGCACTTTTATTTAGCGAACAAGGACTGTTATGAGTCAGAAAAATTTCAGCAAATTGAACGAGACCGAACTTGAGTATGTCGATGACAAAACAGCGGCACTGCTCCTCAATACGCCCACCAGTGCGCGTATTATGTTGTGGGTTATCGTTCTGTTTTTTGTCGCTGCTATTGGTTGGTCTGCTTGGGCTGAAATCGACAAAGTGACTGTTGGCCAAGGCAAGGTGATCCCTTCCTCTCAGATTCAGGTGGTGCAAAACCTTGAAGGTGGTTTGGTTAAAGAAATTTTAGTCAAAGAAGGGCAACGAGTTCAAAAAGGGCAACAATTACTATTAATAGATGACACTCGATTCCGCTCTGACTTTCGTGAACGTGAGCAACAAGTTGCGAACTTAACGGCTAATGTACTCATGCTGTCCGCTTCGCTGACCAGTGTGGTTATCAATGAAGAATTCTCAGTAAAAGAGTGGAAAAAAAGTGTCTTACTCGACTATGGTAAACTTGCCTTCCCACCACTATTCTACGACCTTCACCCCAAATTGGTTAATCGCCAAAAAGCAGAATATCGTCAAGATCTGAATAATCTGAAGAACCAACTTTCCGTTTTTGATCAACAGGTTGGACAGAAACAACAAGACCTAGTTGAAATAAAAGCGCGTGTTCAGAATTTAAGACAGAGTTACAACTTTGCCCGCCAAGAATTAGATATAACAAAACCTCTTGCCGATGAAGGGGTGGTGCCAAAAATTGAACTGCTCAAGCTTCAAAGACAAGTTAACGACACCCGCCGAGAAATGACCTCTAGCGAACTCAAAATCCCTCTTCTACGTTCAGCAATCAAAGAAGCGATGCTCAGTCGTATCGATGCTGCATTGAACTTCAGATCAGAACAACAAGAGAAGCTAAACCAAGCACAAGATAAGCTATCTGCAATGACGGAATCAGCGGTTGGCCTTGAAGACAGAGTTAATCGTACTGTAGTAGTTTCTCCAGTAACAGGAACCGTCAAAACGCTTGGTATTAATACCGTAGGCGGTGTTATCCAACCGGGTATGGACATTGTTGAGATTGTACCAACTGAAGATTCCCTATTAGTTGAGGCGAAAATTGCTCCACAAGATATCGCATTCCTCCGTCCAGAATTGAGCGCTGTGGTTAAGTTCAGTGCCTATGACTTTACTAAATATGGTGGTTTAGTGGGTGTGTTGGAACACATCAGTGCTGACACCACTCAAGATGAAGAAGGCAATAGTTTTTACATCGTGCGTGTTCGTACCGAGAAGTACAGTTTTGGGGCTAATGAAGAGCTGCCTATCATTCCCGGTATGACCGCTTCTGTCGATATCATCACCGGCAAAAGAACCGTGCTTGAATATATGTTGAAGCCAATTTTGAGTGCTCAAAACAACGCACTAAAAGAGTAAGGACGGTTAATGCTTGAGAACGTCTTCCTAGATGCAGTGAAAAAACAAGAGCAGCGGCAATGAAATCTCGTTTTTCGTTATTGCTGCTGTTCCTTACCTCTTTTACTTCCGGAGCACTGAACAAGAGTGACCAAAGGTGGATAGACGCAGTCTCTGTAACCTACGGAGAAAGAGCAGGGAAACGAGTATCGACATGGCGCTCGAATATGACGTCGTACGCAGGGTTAAGTGAAAAAGAGAAACTCGATTCGGTAAACCGGTTCTTCAACCAAATGTACTTTGTCGATGACAGTATACTTTGGGGAAAGAATGACTACTGGGCGACACCGCTGGAGTTTTTGGGTAGTAACGCGGGTGACTGTGAAGATTTCACTATCGCAAAATACTTCTCTTTACTTGAGCTGGGCGTCCCAGATAAGAAGTTACGATTAGTGTACGTAAAAGCACTTGAGTTAAACCAATTCCATATGGTGTTGGCTTACTACTCTACACCCAGTGCAGAACCACTAATTTTAGACAACTTAAACCCTGAAATAAAACGCGGCTCCAAGCGCAGAGATCTACGACCGATATACAGCTTCAATGGTAAAAACCTATGGTTAATCAAGTCGGCGGCAGGCAGCGGCAAGTTATCAGGAAAATCTTCAAGATTGAGCTTATGGAACGACTTACGTTCGCGTGAGCGCTCTCTAAAATTAAACAAACCCATTATCAATTACGATGAGTAGGTACAATGACTTTATATAAACAGCTTGTGGTCGGAATGGTTGCGGTTTTCATATTACTGATGACCTCAGTTTTTATGATCGAATTCAATACCACCCGTGACTACTTAGAAGAGCAGCAACGCTCTGAAGTAAATAATACCATTAATACTGTTGGACTGGCGCTCGCCCCTTACCTCGAAGAAAAGGATCAAGTGGCTGTAGAGTCTGTTATCAACGCACTGTTTGATGGTAGTTCTTACTCTGTCGTACGATTGATTTTTTTAGACACAGGAGATGATATTCTTCGTTCATACCCTGTGAAACCAAGTGGTGTCCCACAATGGTTTACCAACCTGAATTTGTTTAAACCGATTCATGATCGCCGCGTGATTACTAGTGGTTGGATGCAACTTGCTGAAGTTGAGATAGTGAGCCACCCAGGCCCAGCCTATACTCAGCTTTGGGAGGCATTTACACGGCTAGTGACCTTCTTTGGAGCGATTTTCTTACTGGGTTTGATCTCGATTTCATGGATACTCCAACGAGCACTACGTCCGCTGTCATTAATCATAAAAAAAATGGATCAAATCGCCAAAAATCAGTTCGGTGAGCCTCTGGTTCGCCCTAAAACAAAAGACCTCATCTTAGTCGTCGACGGTATTAACCACATGTCGACTCAAGTTGAACTTGCATTTAAGAGCCAAGCACAAGAAGCGCAACGACTTCGTGAACGCGCGTATATCGATCCTGTATCTCAGTTAGGTAACCGTGCTTACTACATGTCTCAACTAACTCAGTGGTTAGAAGAGTCTAGTTTAGGTGGTCTGGCGGTGCTAAAAGCCGAATTTATTAGTGAAGAATATGATGACAAAGGCTATCAAGAAGGCGATGCCTTAGTTCACCAATTAGCTGAACAGCTACAGGCTTCTATTTCATCTCCAGATATTACTATCGCTCGTATTTCTAGTGATGAGTTTGGCTTCATTATGCCGAACATTGATGAAAATGAACTGAAACTCGTCGCGAGCAGCATCGTAAACTGCATTCAAAATCTAGGTTCAGATCCAACAGGTATGGCAAATCCACACATAGCTCTCGGTGTGACATACAGCAAGAAACGTAAAACCAGTACTGAAATCATGTCTTTGGTCGATAACGCACTGTCTAGCGCGAAAGCTAACCGTGAGCTCGCTTACGGTTACGTAACTGCTGACGACCATGGCGCTGTAATGGGTAAACAGCAATGGCGCATGTTGGTCGAAGAAGCAATCATCAATGACCTAGTAACTTTCCGCTTCCAAGCTGCAAATAATAGTTTTGGCAAAACCTATCACCAAGAAGTGTTCTCTGCGATTGAGAAAGAGGGGGTTCGTTACGGTGCCAACCAATACTTATACGCATTAGAACAGCTTGAAATGAGCCATATCCTCGATCAATACGTTATCGAGAAGATGATTGATAAGCTGAATGCAAAAGAGCTTACTAGCCCCGTTGCTATCAATATCTCGCCAAGCAGTATTTCTCAGCCAAGCTTCATCCGTTGGATCGGAAAGTCTCTTGAGAAAAATGCGTCAATCGCTCATCTGTTGCATTTTGAAATTCCCGAAAACTGTTTCGTCAATGTTCCTCACTACACGGCACTGTTGTGTAACACCATTCGCAACGCTGATGCGGTGTTTGGTGTCGATAACTATGGACGCAACTTCCAATCGCTCGATTACATCAACGAGTACCGCCCTAGCTATGTGAAGCTGGATTACCTATTTACTCATAACCTTGATGACGAAAAACAGAAATTTACGTTAACGTCTATCTCAAGAACGGCTCATAACCTTGGTGTGACGACTATTGCGTCACGAATTGAAACTCAGACTCAGTTAGATATTTTGTCTGATAACTACGTAGAAGTGTTCCAAGGCTTCATTGTTGATAAATAGTTGTAAGGTTATATCGCATGCAAGATCCACTATTAAACTCACTGATCTACGTTAGTCGGTATTACGGGTTAGCCAACTCGCCCGAAGCGTTGATCAATGGGCTACCACTCTCTGATGGAAAGCTAACCCCTTTCCTATTCCCTCGCTCTGCAGAGCGTGCGGGGTTAGTGGCCAAAGAAAACCGTTCCGATCTAGAAAACATCCCTCACTTAATTCTGCCAGCCGTATTGTTACTCAAGCAAGGTGAGGCTTGCGTTCTTAATAGTATCGATATTGAGAAGCAAGAAGCCGAAATCATCACAACGGAAAGTGGGATGATGCCAATCGTCATCCCAATCGAAGAGTTGAAAGAGCAATTCATCGGCCGTTACTTCTTAGTAAAGAAACAATTCCGTTATGATGAACGCTCACCGGAAATTTTAAAAACGCGCGAAGGTCACTGGTTTTGGAGCACAATTTGGCAATCTAAAAAAATCTATCGAGATGTGCTGATCGCATCAATTCTAATCAACCTTTTCGCTATTGCAGCTCCAATGTTTACTCGTTTGGTGTACGACAAAGTGGTACCAAACCTTGCGTTTGAGACGCTATGGGTACTCGCGAGTGGTATTTTTGTCGTCTTCCTCTTTGACTTACTTTTAAAGTTAATGCGAAGCTACTTTATTGACGTTGCGGGTAAGAAATCCGATATCCTGATTTCATCTAAGTTGTTCAGTAAGGTGCTCGGGATTCGTATGGAAGCGAAGCCTGCTTCTGTCGGTGCTTTTGCTAAAAACCTGCAAGAATTCGAGTCAATCCGTGAGTTCTTTACTTCGGCAACAATAGGCTCATTAATCGATTTGCCATTCGCTCTTATGTTCTTGGCGTTAATTTGGTTAATGGCTGGCAACCTTGTGTTTGTTCCTGTCGTTGGCGTGGTGATACTGATCATCTATGCGTTGTTAATACAAGGCCCGCTGCGTCGTACCATTGAAGAAGGCTCTCGCCTTGCTTCTCAGAAGTACGCAAACTTAATTGAGAGTTTAGCGGGGCTAGAAACCGTTAAGCTATTCAGCGCTCAAAGCCAGTTCCAATTCCGCTGGGAAGAAGCTGTTGCGCACATGGCGAACTGGAATATCAAGAGTCGTCGTATTACCGATAGCATCCAAAATACTGCTGGCTTTGTTCAACAAAGTACCAATGTGGGAATGATTATTTTTGGTGTGTACCTAATGGCAGAAGGCACTCTTACAATGGGTGGCTTGATTGCCGCTACTATGTTGAGTGGTAGAGCAATTGGTCCTCTTGTCCAGTTATCATTGCTTTCTACGCGTTATAACCAAGCGAAGTCATCAATGACCTTGATTGAACAAGTCATGTCGATGCCCAGTGAACAAGAGGAAGGTAAGCGATACATCCACCGTCCGATTATTCAAGGGCATATCGCGCTTGATAAAGTAACATTCCATTACCCTGATTCGCCAATCGCGTCTATAAGAGACCTGACTCTTAATATTAGTCCAGGTGAAAAGGTCGCGATTATTGGGCGAATTGGTTCAGGTAAAAGCACACTTGAACGCCTGATTATGGGCCTGTATAAGCCCACAGAAGGTCATGTACGCATTGATGATACGGATATGGAACAACTTCACCATGTCGACGTACGACGCAATATAGGCTGTGTGCCGCAGGACAGTAACCTATTCTATGGCACGGTAAGAGACAACATTACCTTGGGACGCCCGTTGGTTGACGATCGTGATGTCATGGATGCAGCCAACCGTGCAGGTGTAACCGCTTTTACTCAGCAAGATCCCGCAGGCTTAGAACGCCAAGTAGGTGAAGGTGGTGGTTTACTCTCAGGAGGTCAACGTCAGTCGATAGCCATAGCTAGAGCCTTCCTAGGGCGCCCTCCTGTATTATTGATGGACGAACCTACCAGCGCTATGGATAACCGTTCAGAGATGCACATTAAGCATCAGCTGAGCCAGCTGTTACCTAGTGAGACTTTGATTCTTATCACCCACAAAACGTCGATGTTGGATATCGTGGATAGAGTGATTGTGATGGAGAAAGGCAGCATTATTGCCGACGGACCAAAATCACAAGTTCTGTCAGACTTGAAGCAAGGAAAGGTAAAAGCGGCAAGTTAAAGCGCTCATGTGACTTAAAGAATCGAACTAAGTCAATATCAGCAAAAGCAAAGGGGGAGCATCAGCTCCCCCTTTCTTATTTGTTCTAATGAGCAGAAAACTGCTCGAACCGCTCTATTCTGTCTTGGGCAATTTCAGAGTCGCTCAATTACAATGAGATATCTTCTTTCTCCATTTTGAAAGAACATTGAATTTCATATTGATTGAACGAGAAAACACTGCCGCCGTGCGTTCGCTTAGTCGTCACCATCTCATCACCAAACAAAACAGATACACGGGTGTACACTTTCTCGTGCGCCTCTACTGTGCACTCGGCAAGGTCTGTTTCAAATTCAGCTTCGAGTGTATCCAACTGCAATTTAGTCTTCTCTATCGCTTGATTGTTTTTTTCTCGTTGCTGCTCAATCTCCAACGCTTGCTCTTCGCTTCTTTCCGCTTTTGGTCGCTTCTTAAATTCGAGTTCTTGACGGATGACGTCCATGGTTTGTTCTTGAGCGTGCTTATAAATCTCCTTCAATTGAGCTATCTTTTTTTGATATCCCTCGAAGCGAGCAAAGCCATGAACCTTAGTTGCTGTATCCCCTTCAACGCCTAAGAAAACACATTCCACTTTACCGCCGACTTTAGCTTCACCGCCACTAAGTGTGCCATGCTTCTTAAAGGTATCCATCACAATGAGGTTGTTGCCACAACGAATGTCGTTACTCATGCTATGTAGATTGAGTAGAATGTCATTGCTGGTTTGCAGTTCAGTATTCTGTGCGTAGCTTGCTGTGATAGAGCCTTTGCTAAGTACCTTACAACTTTTTGGCTCATCCTCTTTGGTCGTATGACCAATAATTCCTTTCGCGACTTTTATATCCCCCTGAGCCTGAACTTCTGCAGATTCAATAAAGCCACCAACAGTAATGCTTCCGGTCGCCTTCACTATCATTCCAGGTTCTATATTCCCAGAGACAAACACATTACCTTTGAATTTAACGTGCCCAGTAGATACGTCGACATTGCTAACACATAAGGCGTCATCCACTTCGATACTTCGCTCTTTAATAATGGGCAGACCAGAGGATGAAGAAAGTAATAAATTAGGGTCGTCAGGGGAAATGTGGGTGCCTTTTCCCGGCTTAATCAAACTGTCTTGGCCCGGAAGGGGTGGGATAATTCGACCTTGGACGGTAAAGCCCGCAATACCTTTGGTGGCCGGAGTACGTTTCATTAGCGGGTCATTCTGACCAACGGTAATGGTTTCGCCGAGATCTCGCATATCGATCTTACCGGCGTCTTTACTGCGAGGCTTTAATACTTGATGAGTAATGTCTTCAACCAATGCTGAAAACTTAGCATCTTTACCCTTCACAGCTGGAGAACCTTTGGCAACGGGCTGAGTAAATTTTTCACCCGGCTTTAGCTTGCTACTCATCATTAAGACTTTTCTAAGTGCTAGCTTATTAATTCCTTTCGTTATGTGAGCCTGAGCCAAGCAATGAATGATATCGCTGCCACGTAATGCCTGCCCATTATATGCCCCAGTTACAACAAGACTTGCGAGCATCTCATCATCAGACAGTTCAACCGTAACACTGGAATTACGAACTTCAGCAATCAATATTCCTTGATAAGCTTCTCCCTTACCTTCTTTAGCAAGAGTGACAAAACGCAGTATCTCTTCTTCGAAAATAAAATAGTTTGATGCGTTCAAAGCTTCTAAGGTTGTTGGTAATGTCTTATTGTCAAAGCTTGCGTTGACCACAAACCCAGACGGCAGACATGCCATCACTTGCTTCCTATCTTCCGACAATGTAACGATGCTATCCCACATTCGAATTGTGTACCCTTAATAACTCTGTTGTTATGCAGTCTATATAATTCGCTCTGTGCTTAGAATCACTACAGTAGAATAATCAGCGTCACATCACTTACTTTCGATGTTGCAAAGGGACTCATAAATAAGACTGACCGATTCTAATCTCTTCTTCACCTTTACAAAAAAGATTCTTTCACGATTTTTCAAACTATGAATATTGGGTACGAGCATAAGATCGCAATACAGCGACGGATCTTCATCACCAAACGATTCGGGATGAATTGATGTGATAATATGAAATTATACCTTCCAAACAACGGCGATGATTAGATCGGTAGAATTGAGATAGGAAATGAGCGCCATGATGGACATGTTCAACAAATTGAGAAATTGCATAAAGATTGGATAATTGAAATCACATAGGTCATTACATACCGCGGTTCAGTTTACAGTGTAAATCCGGCCTTCTAATTTACACTGTAAATCTAATTAACAGCTCGACATATGCTCTGTCGTTCCAAATTTAGTGACGATCGTTGATCTACCTATTTACAGTGTAAATTTGATAGTAGAGTACCGACATCTTTTCTAAACTGTAGCTCAGCTTGTTTTCGTCCGACTAGATTAAACTGTTCGACACAAGTCCCCCACTCTTTCTGCTGCACGACTTTCGCGATAAGTAAGTCTGAAACAACGAAACCTGTATCGATTATAGCGTCAGGTTCAGCTATGTGAGCTTGATGACCATTACTCTGGAGAATCAAATTCAGGGCACTGAAACCAATGCTGTCGTAACTATTACCACCATCGACATAATTCCTGAGGAGTTGGATTTCAGACTCTGCCATAGATTCCGCTTGCCTTGGCAATAATGCGCGCACCATATCAACCTCGAGAGAAGCCAAAGAACCAGAAGTGAGAAAACAGAAACTACGTTCAAAGTGACTTATCAGATTGTAGATCCAATTCTGTGCGTTTTCATTAAGTGGCTTAACCATCAATACCGAGTGACAGCCGCTTGCTTGATCGCGCTGGTGGCCAATGTGCATAGGTACAAAATCGTTATCGCGCCAGAATGAAATTAATTCACTGGTCGCGCCAAAGCTCGTTGCTAAGTAATCCGCCTGATTAGTTTGCTTTGACAACTGCCCCAACATCCAACGGCCAATACCCAAACCTTGATGACGTGCTGAAACAGCAATGCGCATAACTCGAAGGCACCGACTGGTCGCCGCCGGAGTACAACCAAGTTGGTTTGCCAGTAATACAGGAGCAAGGTGACCTTGAGGCCTGCGTTTTCCAAGTTGAATTTGAGCAATCAACTCGCTGTCCAAACCTCCCTCTTCCGTCACCAACATACACCCTAAACAATCATCTTTCTTCCAAGCGGCGTATAAACGGATTGCTGGATTGCTGAGAAACTGCATTAAGTCATTAGGCGAGGTCTGATAGTGGGCATCCACGAGAAGAGAAAAACATTGTTGTAGCTGCTCAGGATTAGCCAAGCATTCTGCTTTTGATAACTCAACCAAGTTTAATTGGTTGATTGCGTCAGCAGAAAAACCATCGATTTCATCAACAGCCGATTCAGTGAGTGATGCGTCATTACCAAGTAGGAAGCAATCAAACAACCAAGCTTCTAGCGGATCGTTGCTATTCCAACGAATCGGTTGTTCGAGCTTAAAGCCTTTCCACCCCGGACGATGCTCAGAAAGCCAGGATTCAAACTTAATTCCAAACCCTCGTCCACTGCCTTCGTAACCGTGTACCGTGGTTGAAAAAACCATACGGTGATAGATGTCGGCTATGGATTTAAGCATCGGAATTGGAATTGCAGCCGCTTCATCAACCAATAACAGATCGCAATCAGGCTTAGATTTAAGTAATTCATCTGCTGCAACGAATCTTAAACTGCCACCTTGATGAAGAATGTGAGTAGCGTTTACCACTTCGCAAGATTCTAATCCTTGGCTAGCATGAGAAAATACCGGCTCTACCGCTTTGACTGAAGGCGCGGTAACAATAATATTAAACCCGTGACGCTCAACTAGCAGCTGCGCTGCGGCAATACCCAATGTAGAGCTTTTACCACGCCCTCTATCCGCAGTGAGAATCAAAGGACGTTTACGATGTCCAGACACTACCTTTTTAACTAATTCAACAGCTATGTTTTGCTGTTCAAATTTATCCAATCCGTTTTGGGCGCTTTGCATCTGAGGAAGAGCGTGAGTTGCTTGAACTACATCGCCGGCTTCATTGTGTTGTGAAACAGAAATCAGTTTATCGAAATGACGTTTTAACCAACGTTGACCAAAGCTCTCGCTATCTTCAGAGGCATCAACTTTTGGCGGCAACACCAACAGCAGCCCACCGCCGACTAACGAACCCAGCGCAGCACTAAAACCATTCGCATCAAACTGCTCTCTAAAGTCACAAACAAGAACTTGGCACTCACGACCAAGCAGTTGTTGGCCTTTTTTTACTGGAGCATGAATCACACCTTCAAATGGCGTACCGCCGATCTGGAAGATGCTCGGAGTGTGTGAGTCTTGAAGGAAGGTAAAAACAGCTGAGTTTTGCCAATCAAAATCGCCATCAAAGACCACGCCGTAACGGTGATCGTTATGTTGAGCAATATTAGAAAGTGTATGCAGAAAAGTGTTGGTTGGGTTTGTCATAGTTAGCGTCCAGATTCATCTAAACACAGTTTATCACAGCCAAATAAAAAGGTTCATCGCGGCTTTCCGGGGAAAGCCGCTTTTATCTTCAAGAAGAAGT
>NZ_JBFSTC010000016.1:0-66934 GCF_041466605.1 Vibrio sp. 10N.247.310.17
TTTTAGTAAGACTCGCTACACTGTGCGATCTAAACACCTTAAATGATAGGTGTTGGCTCATTGAGCGGGTTTTTTTATGTCTGATAAAAACTTGTATTAAATATGTGAAAAACCTAGCCTACGGTGAATAAATTTCGTAGTCTTTTAGTTATCGGTATTTGCGTTTATTGGTAAGTTTTATTAATTCAAAAGCTTACATAAATATGACTTTGCAATCGGTCAAAGATAGGATATCGTGCCGAAAAACTGGACCTGGTTCAGTTTATAAAAAGGACTTGGCTTTAATTTACTTTTAACACAGTGACTTAACAGGAGTTAAACTGTTTATTATTGTAAAAGTAAGTTTGGCTTAAGACAGTTTAGCTCATAGCATATTATATAGAGGATGCACATTATGGCTGATAGTTCGACAGCGCTTGAGACTCCAATTGTGGATGGTTTATCTCAGGCCGAGCAGTGGTTAACAAATAATTCAGATCTATTTATCCAATACGGTGTAAACATTATCTCTGCACTGATAATTCTATTTATTGGTAACTTGATTGTTAAAGCAGTCGCGAATAGCGTATCTAAGGTTCTTGAGAAGAAGAAGATGGACCGAGCTGTTGTGGAATTTATCCACGGTTTAGTTCGTTACTTATTGTTTGTTATTGTTCTTATCGCTGCACTTGGTCGTTTAGGCGTTCAAACTGCATCTGTAGTTGCTGTTATTGGTGCAGCTGGTTTAGCCGTTGGTCTTGCGCTGCAAGGCTCACTATCTAACTTTGCAGCGGGTGTACTTATCGTTGCATTCCGTCCATTCAAGTCTGGTGACTACGTGGAAATTGGTGGTGTAGCGGGTTCAGTTGATTCAATTCAGATCTTCCAAACTGTTTTAACAACACCAGACAACAAAATGGTTGTAGTGCCTAACGGAAGCGTTATCGGTAGCCCAATCACTAACTATTCTCGTCATGCGACGCGCCGTATTGACCTAATAATTGGTGTTTCTTACAACGCTGATCTTCAGAAGACAAAAGCGCTACTGACTAAGATCTGTGAATCTGATGAGCGCGTATTGAAAGATCCAGGTGTTCAAGTAGGTGTTCACACGCTAGCTGATTCTTCAGTTAATTTTGTTGTTCGTCCATGGGTTAGCACAGCTGACTACTGGAATGTTTATTTCGACCTTATGCAAGCTATCAAAGAAGGCTTGGATAACGAAGGTATCGAAATCCCATTCCCGCAAATGGATGTACACATGAATAAAGTTGAAGCTTAATTTCTAGTTAGTTTTTATAGCTATTAGCTTCTATAAGGAAAGGCGGATAACTTAGGTTATTCGCCTTTTTTGTTGGATGAGTAAAGTTTGTTTGATGACTAAAGAAGAATAGGTTTACCCGTATTGCTCAATGAGTCCATTGGCGAGCACAAGTGCAATAGCGAACATCATGGTTGCTACTGCGATATCGATGCCTTTCTTAACTTTAGGTTTCGATAGCGTTGGACCTAGCTTTGCTGCGCCCAATGATAGGGAATAAAACCACACGAATGAAGCTAAGATAGTCCCCATCGCAAACGCAACTCTGTCGTTGCCTTCAAATTGCCCACCAATAGATCCAAGAATCACCACGGTATCCAAATAGAGGTGTGGGTTTAATACTGTTACAGCTAATGCACCCAAAATAACGGTGCGTTTGCCACGAGCTAATACCTCACCTTTTGATTCATCACTGGTGCGCGTTTTGAATGCACTGCGCAGTGATAGCAAACCATATACCGTTAGAAAAGCGATACCGCCCAATGTCACAGAGGTAAGCAGCAATTCATTTTGAGACAGAATTGCTCCGCCACCAAAAATACCCAATGAGATAAACAGGGTATCGAGCAGGCTACAAATCGTTGCAGTCGTTAAATGATGATTGCGTTTTATGCCTTGATTTAGGACGTACGCATTTTGTGCGCCTATCGGGATTATCATACTTGCCCCTAGACCAAAACCTTGCAATAAAACCCAAAAACTCATTTTAACCTCCACTTAATTAACGATATTTGCGTGCTATGTGGCGAAGATACTCCGACCCTTTAAATAAGTATAATTAATGATTTTAATCCATTATTAGAGTTGCTAATGTGGTGTTGGGTTAGCTTAAAAAGGAAGCAAATTGATGCGTGGATTGGATTATAAATGGATTGAAGCACTGGATGCCGTTGTGAAACAACGTAGCTTTGAGAGGGCCGCTGAGCAGTTATACATCTCCCAATCAGCGGTGTCCCAACGTATCAAACAGCTAGAAAAGTGGTTAGCCCAGCCTGCGCTGGTGAGAGAAAACCCACCAAGGCCTACACCAGCAGGAAAAAAGCTGTTGGGTTTGTATCGTCGTGTTCGCTTGTTAGAGCACGAGCTTGTGCCTGAGTTAATGAATGAAGAGGGTACTCAACCACTATCTATATCCATAGCCACCAACGCTGATAGTTTGGCGACATGGTTGTTACCTGCACTGTCGGATGTGATGAAGTCTCGTCAAGTCGAGTTGAACCTCGCGATTCATGGTGAGTCTAGAACCATTGAAAAAATAAAAAGCGGTGAGGTTGCCGGCGCGATCAGTTTAGAACCTCAAGCGATTCCTGGGTGCAGTGCAGACTACCTCGGTAGGATGGATTATGTGTGTGTGGCGAGCCCTGAGTTTCATCAGCGTTACTTTTCAGAGGGCGTAAACTACGCCACCTTAAGCAAAGCGCCTGCGGTTTCCTATGATCAATACGATGATCTGCATAAGAAATTTCTACATGATCATTTCAATGTACCCAGAGACAGTGTGATCAATCATACGGTCGGCAGTTCAGAAGCATTTGTGCGCTTGGCATTATCGGGTGTTGCCTATTGCTTGATTCCTCGATTGCAGATTATCGAGGAACTAGAGTCTGGTGCTTTGATTGATATTACCCCTGGTTTTCTGCTGTCTTATCGCATCTATTGGCACCATTGGCAGCTTGAGAGTGGGGTGCTAAAAGAGGTATCCCAAGCGATATTAAGTTTTGCTCACAATCATTTACCTCAGTAAGTTGTTGGTTTTTTCAGCGTCAAAGTTCTGTTAGATGTGCACAATCAGGATTGGCTAAACGATAAATTACTCTATGATGGAAGGACATTTGTTTAGCATAGGTCTACCTAATGAAGTTTGTACCAAAGATGTTAGCAACGTCTCTTACTCTTACGGCTGCGTTGAGTGCTGTGAGCTTTCCATCACTGGCTGACTCTCCATCCTTTCCGCATATTTCAACAACAGGTTATGGTGAAGTCATCGCGACACCGGATATGGCGACATTCTCAGTGAGAGTGGTAGAGTCAACGATGACGGCTGAACAGGCTAAAAGTACTGTTGATAAAGTGGTAACGGGCTTTCTAAATAAGCTGCACCAAGCCGGCGTAGATGAGGCGAGCGTACACAGCTCTAATCTGTACCTATCTCCTCAGTACCATTATCCCAAAGATGGCAAACCAGAATTGGTTGGCTACCGCGCTTCACGTAATGTGAGCGTTCAAGTGAATGAGCTCGCTAATCTCAATGAGTACATGGATATTGCAATAGGACAGGGTATTAACCAGATCGATAATATCCAACTGCAAGTTCGTGACCAAGCCAAGTATCAAGAGCAAGCACGCTTAGAAGCGATCAAAGATGCGACATCAAAAGCTAAATCATTAGCGAGTGGTTTTGAGCGTGAGCTCGGTGATGTTTGGCGTGTTGATTACAACGCACAATCTTCTCAGCCTGTGCTAATGCGTTCAATGGCGATGGATGCAAGAACAGAATCGAACTCTTATGAAGACTCAACGATCACCATTCGTGATCGTGTCAATGTGATCTATCAGATCGAAGAGTAACAGCAGCGTTATAGAAGGTTTTGGATCATGATGATCTAATACCAATCGTAGTAAATAACTGTTCTCCCTAGCTTGTTAAAATGCTCAATAACTGCGTTGGAATTTTTTATTGTAGAATAACTACTTATCGAAAAATGCCGCCTTGTTCTCAAGCCTTTTTCCTACGCTATTTTTGATCACTTACTTACTGTGATTGGTATAATTACCTACGATAGGCCAAATACTAGAAAGGCTCTCATGATGAGAGCCTTTTTTGTGCATTTTGAATGCGATGATTAGTGAAGAAGACGAGCACGGATTGTGCCTTCGATCTCTTTCAGTTTAAGCAGTGCTTCTTCAGAGCGATCGGCTTCTACATCGATAACAACATAACCCATATCTGCTGCAGTCTGTAGGTACTGACCCGCGATGTTGATCCCTTCTTCTGCGAAGATGGTGTTGATCTGAGTAAGAATACCTGGACGGTTCTCATGGATGTGTAGCAAACGAGAAGTACCTGTATGCAATGGCAGTGAAACCTCAGGGAAGTTAACACTTGATAGCGTAGAGCCATTATCAGAGTACTTAGCAAGCTTACCAGCAACTTCTACACCGATGTTCTCTTGTGCTTCCTGTGTTGAACCACCCACGTGAGGGGTAAGAATCACGTTATCGAACTGCATTAATGGAGACTCAAACGGGTCTGCATTGGTTTTTGGTTCTGTTGGGAAAACATCAATAGCCGCACCAGAAAGGTGACCAGAATCCAGAGCGCCACACAGAGCAGGGATGTCAACTACCGTGCCACGAGCTGCATTGATAAAGATAGAGCCAGGCTTCATACGCTCGAACTCTTCTTTACCCATCATGTCTTTAGTTTCATTGGTTTCAGGTACGTGTAAAGAGATCACGTCACACTTGTTCAGCAACTCGGTCATAGTATGAACTTGAGTGGCATTACCTAGAGACAGCTTGTTTTCGATATCGTAAAAGTAAACACGCATACCAAGGTTTTCAGCAATAATACCCAGCTGAGTGCCGATGTGACCGTAGCCAATAATACCTAAACGCTTACCACGAGCTTCGTAAGAGTTGTCTGCACTCTTTTTCCAGATACCACGGTGAGCAAGAGCATTCTTCTCTGGGATACCGCGAAGCAGTAATAGAACCTGACCTAGAACGAGTTCGGCAACACTTCGAGTGTTGGAGAACGGTGCATTGAAAACAGGGATACCGCGCTTTGCTGCTGCTTGAAGGTTGACTTGGTTAGTACCAATACAGAAACAACCGACAGCAACCAGCTTTTCAGCCGCATCAATAACTTCTTGGGAGATGTTGGTGCGAGAACGGATACCAATGAAGTGAGCATCTTTAACTGCTTCAAGAAGTTCATCTTCAGGTAGTGAGCCTTTGTGGTACTCAATGTTTGTGTAACCAGCGGCTTGCAGTACTTCTACAGAAGAAGGGTGAAGACCTTCTAGAAGTAGAATTTTTATTTTTTCTTTTTCCAGTGAAACTTTGGCCATTGTTCTCGTCCTTAAAATGGAAAGGTTGGGCAAATGCGGCGCACGTGCTACAAAATGGCTGAAAGGGGAACAAATTCACCACTTTGTTAGGAGACAAACGTTTTCCCTGTGCGTCTTCTGAACAATAAAGTAACAAAAAAAAAATGTTTTGGGTAAGAAAATTACGGAATAAGACATAATTTTACAGCAATAAAGCAAAAAAAACGGCGCCCTAGGGCACCGTCTGTAATGAAGTAACAGAAAAACTCAATCTTCTATTATTTATTCTTCGATTTTTGCACCTTCAGGCGTGCCAGTGATAACTACATCAGCACCACGGTGAGCGAACAGACCAACCGTTACCACACCAGCGATACCATTGATGATATCTTCTAGCTGTTTTGGGTTTTCGATCGCCATGCCGTACACATCTAGGATCACGTTGCCGTTATCGGTTGTGCAGCCTTCGCGGTAAACTGGGTCACCACCAAGTTTTACGAGTTCACGTGCTACGTATGAACGCGCCATTGGGATAACTTCAACAGGCAGTGGGAATTTACCCAACACATCAACTGCTTTGGTACCATCAACGATACAAATAAACTTATCAGAGATAGCTGCTACGATTTTTTCACGAGTCAAAGCAGCGCCGCCGCCTTTGATCATATCGCGAGAACCGTTAATCTCGTCAGCGCCATCAACATAGATGTCTAGCTTGAATACGTCGTTGCATTCGAATACTTTGATTTCTAGCGCTTCTAGTTTTTCAGTAGAGGCTACAGAGCTTGAAACCGCACCCTTGATTTTGTCTTTCATTGTGCCAAGTGCGTCGATGAAGTGATTTACTGTTGAGCCAGTACCTACACCTACAATGCTGCCTTCTTCAACATATTGAAGTGCTGCCCAGCCCGCTGCTTTTTTCATTTCATCTTGAGTCATGCCATTCTCCTGAATAAGGTCTTGCGCTTTGAATTGATCGTTTGCGTAATGATGAAGTTAACGTTTAGATATTGGGGTAACGTTTGGATATCGAGGTTAACGTTTGCGGCGCGATTATAGCGCTTTAATGGTTGTTTTCCCATTGCCAAGTTTTACTCGGAGTCACGATTTTAGGTAACGGAATGTCCCAACCTTCAACTGGTAAGCGATCGACATGTTGGCAATCGTGAGCAAGGCCAATAGGTGTTGCGCCATTGCCCGTCTCGAACCATCGAGCCAAGGTGCGATCGTAATATCCACCGCCCATGCCTAAGCGATGCCCCTGAGAGTCAAAGCCCACCAATGGTGTGAGAATAAGATCGAGTTGTTGGCATGGTTTGACGAGTAATTGATTGAGCTGAGGTTCAACGATTCCGTACTTATTCAAAACCGTCGGTGTACTTGGCGAGTAGTGCAGAAACAGCAGGTGTCCGGCCGAGAAGGGGTGCAATACTGGTAAATAAGTTTGCTTACCTTGCGCCCATAACCATTCAATTAAAGGCTGGGTATCGAGTTCGCCATCGATGGATATATAGAGTGCAATATGCTGAGCAGATTGAACTTCATTAAGCTGAGCACACTGCTGGACTAAATCTAAACCGGATTGAGTTTGTTGTTCGCTAGATAGGGAGTTACGTTTGATGCGGATCTGTTTGCGAAATTCGCTGCGTGTGAGCGTCTTCATAAGAAGGGATACCCCAAAGTGCCGTTGAGAATAGATGGCCCTTGAACCAGCGAGTTCAAGGCGGATCAGCAATGATTACCGTAGGCTTCTCGGCGGACCGAGCATGCTCAATAGCACTCAAGTACTAACCCTTAGGGATTGCTTATCGGCTCGGGGACGTGAATCCTCTGACAAACACTCCAGGGTAAATTTTGTGTACGCTATTGCTGTCCGTGCTTAACTTTACTGAGGACATCTGAAAGTGATGTCGTGAGCTGTTCCATTCGCTCGGTCAGTGCGTTTTGTTCATCATTTGCTTCAAACTTCTTGGTTTGTAATTCATAGCAAATGTTCAGAGCTGCGATCGTTAGCAGCTTCACTTCATTGGTTACCTTAGTACGTTCAGCCATCTCTTTCAATCGATTATCAAGATCGGCCGCCGCTGCAATCAATGACTCTTCTTGCCCTGGGGGACAATTCACTCGAGTCAGTTTTCCTAATATTTCAACGTCTACCGCTTGATTACTCATGATGGATGAACTCTTTAACGCACTATTTAAGGCTGTTGCTCTTTATCATTTTTTGAGAAAGAAAAAGTGCAAGTACCGATGAGGAAGCAATCTCCTCTGAGGGAGAAACTATAGGTAAACCGCTATTAAGATTCAAGCTTTTCAGAGTGACTGTTTGTAAATGAGAGCTTGAGCACACAGTAATTCAGCAAATTGAACAATTGGTAGTCAGTCGTCCTTCAATTGCTCAGGATCGACGCTTACCAGAATTGGGGTGAAGTGGTACGATTATACTATCGATATAAAGAATAACTGAGCGAGCTATCTGATGAGCGAAACTACTTTACCTGACTACCTAACGGTTGCGACTGAACTTCAATCGGCAAGCCTAGCCGTAAACCCTGCTGAGATGCATGGTTTATTAACGGGTATGTTGAGCGGAGGCTTAAACCTAGCAGATAAAAGCTGGCAACCACTTATCTTTGATTACACCAATGAAGGCATGGGGTGGCCAGATCGCGCATTAACGTTAGCGGAAGCTACATTAAAGGTGACGACCAGCGAAATCACAGGTTCAGGCATGGAACTGTCTATGTTGCTGCCTGATGAAGACGCAAGCGCAAGCTTGTTTGATTTGGCTGATGGTGTGTCAGATTGGATCAACCACTTTATTTCTGGTTTAGGCTTGGTTGGCGCTCAATTGAATAAAGCGTCTGACGGTACCAAAGAAGCATTAGCTGATCTTGAAGAGATGGCAAAGCTAGGCATTGACGAAGACGATGATATGGAAGAGCAAGCGCAGCTTCTAGAGCACGTTATTGAACACGTAAAAGCGTGTGCACTAACGATTCATGCTGAATTCGGTGCTCGCCCATCTGAAGATGCAGCTCCAACCATTCATTAATCCGCTTGTCGGTTTGAGGTTATAATGGCTCAGTATGATGTTGTAATTGCTGGTGGCGCAATGGCGGGGGCGACCTTAGCCCTTGCTCTGAATCACCTCAGTCAAGGTTCTCTATCGATCGCGGTAGTAGAGCCTTATCAGGTTGATCATCAAGCTCACCCAGGCTTTGATTCTCGTTCGATTGCTTTGTCTTATGGCACGGTGCAGATCCTCGACTCTTTGCAGTTGTGGCAATCTATCGCTCCCGTAGCAACCCCGATCAAAGATATTCATGTATCAGATCGAGGTCATGCTGGGATGACAGACATCTACAGTGAAGATCTTGCTGTTGATGCGCTTGGCTATGTGGTGGAGTTGGCGGATGTGGGGCGAATCTATCAGCAGAAGCTTGAATCAGAAGCTGCAATTACGATGCTTTGCCCTGAGTCTGTTAGAACCGTTGAACGTAATGAATCGTTAACGACGATTGAGCTGACAAGTGGGCAGACAGTAAGCACTAAGTTATTGGTTGCAGCTGACGGTGCTATCTCAACCTGTTGTCAGCAACTGAATATCCCATTGAGCGAACATGACTTTGAACAAGTCGCTGTGATTGCCAATATTGTTGCTAGTGAGCCCCATCAAGGTCGAGCCTTTGAGCGTTTTACTCATCATGGGCCAGTTGCTCTGTTACCGATGAGCGACAACCGTTTATCGCTAGTTTGGTGTTTGTCACCGGAACAAGCACAAAAAGTGGTGGCCTTAAACGACAACGAATTTCTTGAGCAGTTACAGAATGACTTCGGTTGGCGACTTGGCCGACTAGAGAAAGTGGGTAAGCGTGCGAGCTACCCACTGATTCTTCGCCACCGACAGCAAAATATCTCTCATCGATTTGCCATTGTTGGCAATGCTGCTCAAACACTTCACCCTATTGCGGGGCAAGGTTTTAATCTTGGCATTCGTGATGTGGCTTCCTTGGCGGAAGAATTATGTACTCAATTGGATGATGTAGGTCGTTACACAGGTCTTGTTAACTTTAGAAAGCGCAGAGAACAAGACAGAGACATGACGATTACGTTGACTTCAAGCCTAGTTCATCTGTTCTCAAACGATTTTTTGACCGCTCGTATTGGGCGAAACCTTGGGTTAGCCGTAATTGATAACCTCCCACCACTTAAAGGTCCACTTTTGCGTCATACGCTTGGCCTAGTAGAAAGATAAGGTAATAAATAATGATGCAAAGTGTTGATATCGCGATTGTTGGCGGTGGCATGGTTGGCCTAGCGCTTGCGGCTGCACTGAAAGACAGCGATCTAAGAATTGCGGTCATTGAAGGCAGAGCGCCTAACGAAGGGCTTAGCGAATTGCCTGATGTGCGTGTGTCGGCATTGAGCCGCTCGAGTGAAGTGATTCTTCGCAATCTAGGCGCATGGCAAGGTATCGAACAAAGACGTGCTGCGCCCTACCAAGCGATGGAAGTGTGGGAACAAGACAGCTTTGCTCGCATTGAGTTTGACTCAACACGCTTAGCACAGCCTAACCTAGGCCATATTGTAGAAAACCGCGTAATCCAATTAGCGCTGCTTGATCAGGTTAAGAAGCAAGATAACGTCAGCCTATACATGCCTGCAACGTGTAAAACGATGGCGATTGGTGAGAGCGAAGCATGGCTAACGTTAGACAACGGCCAAGCGCTGACAGCAAAGTTAGTTGTTGGAGCTGACGGTGCAAACTCTTGGGTTCGCAAGCAACAAGATATCCCATTAACTCATTGGGATTACGGCCACAGTGCGATTGTCGCGAACATCAAAACCTCAGAGCAGCACCATAGCGTTGCTCGTCAAATATTTACACCGCAAGGGCCGTTGGCGTTCCTGCCAATTCAACCAACGAATATGAGCTCGATAGTTTGGTCTACGGAGCCTAATCGTGCCGAGAAGCTTGTATCAATGTCGGATGCTGATTTTAATAAGCAGCTAACGGCAGAGTTCGACTCAAAGCTTGGATTATGCGAAGTGGTTGGTGACCGTTTTGCCTTCCCACTGCGCATGCGTTATGCACGTGACTTTGCTGTAGAGCGTGTCGCTTTGGTGGGTGATGCTGCTCATACTATTCACCCATTAGCAGGGCAAGGTGTGAACCTTGGTCTATTAGACGCAGCAAGCTTAGCGCAAGAGCTGTTAACGCTATGGGCTTCTGGTGAGGATATTGGCACCAAGCGCAACCTTCGTGGCTATGAGCGCTGGAGAAAAGCTGAGGCGGCGAAAATGATTGCTTCAATGCAGGGCTTTAAAGATCTGTTTGAAGGCGATAATCCGGCTAAGAAGCTAATTCGTGGTATCGGTATGAAGCTTGCTGGTCAATTACCGGGTGCGAAAGATGAGATAATGAAGCGAGCGCTGGGGTTGTCGGGCAATCTTCCGGATTTAGCTAAGCGCCCCGTAGCACACCGGTAGTCGCGTGAGATGGATTGCTGTTGATGGTCAGTAGCTAAAGTTGATAGCAATTGACGACATCAAGAACACGAAAAAAGGGTTGGCATAATGCCAACCCTTTTTGTTTTTAATTCTTTAGACTATCAGATCATGCGTACGCGCAGCGCAGTTTCATGATTTCACTATTTATTTCTTTCACGGTTTGGAAGTGACGCTTCTCTGCTCGGTCTGGTAGTACGAGTTTACCGTTATCAAACTCAAATTTACCTACGCCGTAAATGTAGATTCGTCCTTTGAAAAGTCGACTTACATGTTTAGCAATCATACTCGGTGTATAGCGCTTAAACAGTCTCATTTTTAATTATCCTTATATTTACCTAGCCTGCATATTATAGAAAAACTCCGAGATAATTATTGTGATAAGCATGGAGTAATATGCAGTAGAGTTGACGTTAATTAGATATTTGTGCTGTTCTAAGCACTTTCTTCAGTAAATATCTATTTTTACGTGAGCTCCTCCCCAAAATAGTACTGAGTAGTGAACTGCTACGAACTTTCCTGTCCGGTATTAAGCAGTGCTAATGTTACAAGTATAAGAATAGGCGGGATTTTTTTGTTTGTGTAATCAAATTGTAAATTTTGAACAAAAAAAAAGCCCGTCTAAAACGGGCGAATAGTCACAGATGCATTACACAAAAGTGGATACTGATGTTACTCAGTGGATTCACTTGTACTGATTTGCTTAAAGGCTAGTCAGTAAAATTACAATAACGCAAATTCAACCTTGTGACTACTTATGCTTTTATTTTGAGTAACTATTTAGGGTGGGTGTGTTTTTCTTATGACGAAGTTCACACTAAAAATGTACTCAATGAAATATTGAAATGAAGTTTGCGAAGCATGATCTGTTCGAAACGTTCATCGACTGATGTCAGCGACGATCGGTGCACATAGTGCTATGAGATCATTGGGATCCAACGCAACGCCAGCCATTCGATCACCCGAGCTAATGGTAACGGTCGAGTTGCTCTGAATGGAAGGATCAAAAATGATCGGCATGTATCTCTTTAGAGCAATAGGCCCAACACATCCAGCTTTAAAGCCGGTGATGGCTTCAACATCAGCGAGTGATACGCAGGTCATTCGACGGCAATTCAGTACCGAGCGTACTTTCTTTGGATCGATAGAGCGATCGCCAGGAGTACAGGCCAACGCATACTGGTTTCCCATATCCTTAAGCAGGATGCACTTGACCATTTGAGAGGCATTAATACCTCGTTCTTGCGCTGTCTCTTCGATGCTGGTGGTTGGCTTGCTTTGCACCAACAGGCGATAGTCCACCTGCTGTTGATCTAACCATTGTGTAATCAGTGTTTCCACGTGGCTACTCTTCGTCAAGGCTGTAAGGCAGTGGCAGAATGTTCCATATTTGCTCAGGTTGCGCAGTCAATCGAAGCTGAACATCGTCATCAAGGTTGTTTGGCAACACCATCAAACCAATCGCCTGATTATCAGCAAATTGATAGACGTTTAATAGTCGGCCTGCACCGCGCCAGTTCTCACCTACGCTGCGCTCTAGTTCAATCGTATTCTCTAGAGACAATACATCTGAACTCGTTCCTGAAACAATGCGCATTTCACGCTTGTTCATGCCACGGTATTTAGCACGAGCAACTGTTTCTTGACCTGTGTAACAGCCTTTTGAAAAGCTGATACCGCCAATCGCTTGCAGGTTGAGTGCTTGAGGGATGTGTTCGTTTTGCTCTGCTTTCGATAGGTTCGGCTGAGCATCAAGAATTTCATGATACTGCCAAAGCGCTTCTGATACTTTTTCTGCAGTGCTGCTTGATACCAAGGCTTCTGCTGCTTCTTGCGTAACAAGTAGAGCCCAGCGGTTGTCAGAGACTTGAACAGCGGTGCCACCAGAGATTACACGCACTTTACCTTGGCTTTCTGAAATTGAGTCAATGTATTGATCAGCTGACGCGCCCATGACACCGATAACAACGTCAGACGTTTGCTCAATATCAACCTTAGAGAATACGGCGTATTTTTTAATTTCAACTAACTCGATTTCAATCGCAGACTTAGGCTGCATAAGAGCGTAGCCACCATTGTGGTGGAACAAACGAAAGATACTCCAAACCTTTCCTTTCGCATCACAATGCGCGCCTAACGTGGATTCATCATTAGGAAGAGTGACGACATCGCACGTTACTTGACCTTGCAGGTACGACTTTTTGTCATCGCCTATCATGGTGATTGCACTCCAGTCTGACACGTGTGTCATCATCAGATCTGGAAGCGATTCATTTTGCGTATGAGCGAGCGGCTGAAATGTGTTTTTCCAATCCATTTTATCTTTCCTAAGAATTTTATTTGGCTCTATGTTAATCCGGTTCTGTTTCTTTGTCAGCTTAGGTTTTTTTGTGAGCTTAGATAGGGACTGTGACTCACATAGTAGTTGCAGAGCGTATGACTTGTTACACTCCGAGAAAGAAAAATTATAGGTGAGGATAGCCAATGTACACTGCAGAGCAGAAAGCACGAATTAAATGGGGTTGCCGTCGTGGCATGTTGGAACTTGACGTAGTTATCATGCCATTTTTCGAAGAGTGTTTTGATTCATTGCAAGAGCAGGAGCAGCGTGAGTTTGTTTCTCTATTAGAGTGTGATGACCCAGACCTGTTTACTTGGGTAATGGGACACGGACGCAGTGAAAACCTAGGCCATGCTTCAATGGTTGATAAAATTGTCGCGCATAACCTCAGCAAGGTTCGTTAAGCTTCAGCTTAACCCTTCGTATTCCGCATTATTTGCAAAAGGCACTGTTTTTGGGTGCCTTTTGTTTTTCATCGTTTTCTCTTCTATTCCACTCGCTGTTGCCCTCTATTGTTTAGCTTTAGTGTTCAGTTTGTTTAAAGCCAATCATGTAATCTTGAATACAGCACATGGGTGCTTTGACTATAAAGAAGATGGCGAGATCCGACTCAATGAACAAGCCTACACACTTAAGTCCGTTGATAAGATTTGGGCGCAGTTCTTCGTTAAATTGCAGTTTGAGTGCGGATATTCAGTCTTGTTGTGGCGAGATAGTTGCAATGAACGTGAATATCGACACTTCTTGGCGCATTTACAACGAGTCCGTTTGATAAACGAAAGCATTGGATAAACAAGAACCAAAGATAAAAGAAAGGGAGCGCTAGGCTCCCTGTCGTCTTTTTCCATGACCAAAAATTAAGACTGGTTTTTCTCTGGTGTCAGAATGGTTGGGCCGCTGTCTTCAGCAAGTTCTGGGTAATCCAGCGTGTAGTGTAGGCCGCGGCTCTCTTTACGTTGCATTGCACAGCGAACCATCAACTCAGCCACTTGTAGTAAGTTACGCAGTTCTAATAGGTTATTTGAAACCTTAAAGTAGCTGTAGTACTCATGAGTTTCCTGCTGCAACATCTGAATGCGGCGCATTGCACGTTCAAGGCGTTTGTCCGTTCGAACAATACCCATGTAATCCCACATGAACAGTCTTAGCTCGTGCCAGTTGTGTTGAATGATCACTTCTTCATCACTGTTGGTGACTTGGCTTTCATCCCATGCCGGAAGTTCAGCGCACAGTTGAGATTGGTCGATGTTTTCAACGATATCTTTTGCGGCTGCCCACGCGTATACCACACACTCAAGCAGTGAGTTTGAAGCCATACGGTTTGCACCGTGCAAGCCGGTATAACTCACTTCGCCAATTGCATATAGGTTAGTTAAGTCGGTTTGACCTTGCTTATTCACCATGACACCACCACAAGTGTAGTGAGCTGCCGGTACGATTGGAATCGGTTCTTTGGTCATATCAATCCCCAAATCCATCAAGCGAGTATGGATCATTGGGAAATGCGTCGTGATGAATTCTTCAGGTTTGTGGCTGATATCAACATACATGCAGTCAGCACCTAAGCGCTTCATTTCAAAGTCAATCGCACGAGCAACCACATCGCGTGGAGCCAATTCACCGCGCTCATCGAAGTCCTTCATAAAGCGAGAGCCATCTGGGCGACGCAAATAGGCACCTTCACCACGCAATGCTTCCGTTAGTAGGAAGTTACGCGCTTCTGGGTGGAATAAGCAAGTCGGGTGGAACTGGTTGAACTCAAGGTTTGCCACACGACAACCCGCACGCCAAGCGATAGCAATACCATCACCTGAAGAGACATCTGGGTTAGAGGTGTATTGGTAAACCTTTGAAGCGCCGCCTGTTGCTAATACAACAAATTTAGCGCGCACGGTTTCAACGTGTTCTTGGTTACGGTTCCAAATATAGGCACCGATAACCTTGTCTTTCGAACCTCCTATCTTATCTTCGGTGATTAAATCCAGCGCATTGTGACGCTCGAAGATCTCGATGTTTGGGTGATTCTTGACGTTATCTTGCAGTGAGGTTTGCATCGCCATGCCAGTTGCATCGGCAGCGTGCAGAATTCTGCGGTGACTGTGGCCGCCCTCACGAGTGAGGTGATACTTTGGTTGGCCTTCTGTGCTGTTCTCATCTTTATCAAATGGAACACCACCATCAATCAGCCATTGCACACACTCTTTAGCATTTTCAGCAATGAATTGAACTGTATCTTCTTCGCATAACCCAGCCCCAGCAATTTGAGTATCTTCTACATGAGACTCAATACTGTCCGATTCATCGAACACCGCCGCAATACCACCTTGTGCGTAATACGTCGATCCTTCGCTGCGTGGTCCTTTGCTTAATACAATTACTTTTGCATGTTCTGCTACGCGTAAGGCTAATGACAAGCCTGCCGCACCACTTCCTACCACTAATACATCACACTGATGTTCACGGTTTGCGTTCATAAAACTTATTAAATCCCGGGCTATAGTCGAGTTGTCCATGCTCAATTGACTTCGTCTTGTTTTAGGAGTTTGGGTAAGACTGTTATAATCTTTCCCTAGTCATCCTAAAACACGACACAAAATCAATATATAGACAGCTATCTAGAAATATTTAATTGCTCAATACCATTGCTTTTGCTCAAGTTTCCCCAAATTGATAGGGATAACTATTTTTATTACATCACATTGTGAAACAATAATGGCAAATAATTTTAGGAAAGTTGGAACTTTCGGTATTTGGCTTAGTCACAATAGTGCTCTTGTAGACGGTGGTGTCAATACTACATTTCGCATAATTAGTACCCATATCTGTGAAGGTAAGGGTTATAACAATAGGAGTACCCGCTCGAATGAACGAGCAGCTAACCGATCAAGTGTTGATTGAGCGAGTTCAGAGTGGAGATAAGCAGGCATTTAACTTATTAGTGGTTAAGTATCAAAACAAAGTTTGTAATCTTATCTCTCGATACGTGAATAATTCCGGTGATGTACCTGATGTAGCACAAGAAGCTTTTATTAAAGCTTACCGCGCGATACCTAACTTTCGTGGTGAGAGTGCTTTCTATACATGGTTGTACCGAATTGCCGTGAACACCGCTAAAAATCATATTGTTGCCCAGAGCCGCAGGCCGCCAGCAACAGATGTCGATGCAGAAGATGCAGAATATTACGAAACAGGCAGCGCGTTAAAAGAAATATCGAACCCTGAGAACTTAACGCTGTCAAACGAATTGAAACAAGTTGTTTTTGGAGCGATTGAAGCGCTACCCGAAGACTTAAAAACTGCAATGACGTTGCGTGAGCTCGAAGGTTTGAGCTACGAAGAGATTGCAGAAGTAATGGATTGCCCTGTAGGAACCGTACGTTCGCGTATTTTCCGAGCTCGTGAAGCGGTAGAAAAGAAAATTAAACCTCTTTTACAACGCTAGAACTTGTAATAATTATGGTGAAAATAATGGCTGATAAAGAAAAGCTTTCGGCACTCATGGATGGTGAAACGATCGATAAAGCTCTCATAGTAGATCTCGAATCTGATCAAGAAAGCATGGATACCTGGCAGAGTTACCATTTAATTGGTGATGTTATGCGTGGGGATGCGCCAGAAACTCCAGAGTGGAACATTGCTAACAGTGTAGCGGCAGCGCTTGATGATGAGCCTGCACATGGTTCAATGTCGAACCTGCACCAAGTGAATGTTGAACCTATTGTTGCTCCGATAGAAGAGCAGCCTAAACCTCAGCAAGCGAAGCGTCAGCTTCCTGCGTGGTTACAACAGTTTGGACAAGTTGCCGTGGCAGCGTGTGTTTCATTAGCAGTTGTATTAGGTGTTCAGCAATACGGCGGCAGCGATCCCGCAGCTCCAGAGCAGTTGCCTGTACTCCAGACGATTCCATTTGCAGGTTCTGCGGAACCAGTAAGCTTAACACGTGACTCTGTTGAGAGACCTGCATCTGAAGCTAACATGCAAGAGCAACGCAAACGCGTTCATGCATTGTTAGAAGATTATGAGCTACAACTAAGATTAAACAGTGATGCATCGCCAATGGAAGATGCACACCTAGAATCGGATATTGAATGAAGAAAATCCTGGTCAGTGCACTGACACTGTTCAGCTTGATGTCTCCAACAGCCTTTGCAGAGGAAACCACTGCAAAGGCCTTGTTACATCAAATGAACGAGGCCAGTCAGCATCTAAATTACGAACTCTCCTACATATTGATAAAGAAGAGCAGTATTGAACCTCTGCTTTATCGTCATGCAGTTAACGACGACCAACAACTTGCACACCTTGTTTATCTAAGCGGCCCTGTTCGTGAGGTTATTCGACGTGGCAATGAAGTTAGCTACATCGAACCGGGTACAGAGCCATTTACTATTCAGTCTGGCAGCATGGTTGCACCTGTCATTCCGATGATTAATCGAGATATCGATTCTCTCAACCAATACTACGATTTTGTAAAAGTTGGGCGTTCTCGTGAGGCGGGCAGTACCACGCAAGTATTACGCGTTGTGCCGAAAGACGGCCTTCGATACTCTTATGTGGTTTGGGTAGATGAGAAAACCAACCTTCCTTTGCGTGCCGATCTTTTGGATCGTGATGGCGAAGTGCTTGAGCAGTACCGCACTATCTCTTATGTCGTGAACGATAAAATTGCAGAAGCAATGGGCGGTTTGAATCAAGCTAAATTGCCGAAGGTTTTGTCATTGCCAGAAGGCTTGGTGAGCGAGACCGACTGGCAGGCCTCGTGGGTGCCAGAAGGATTTAAATCGAAAGAACTCAGCCGTTACCAAATGGCTGCGACCGAAAAAATGGTTGAAAGCCAGCTTTTCAGTGATGGATTATTTAGCTTTTCGGTTTATATCGCCGATAAAGACGAACATTCATTGAAAGGACAGCTGGTACGCCAAGGGCGAAGAACCTTGCACAGCTTAGTGATTGGCGACAAAGAAATCTCTGTGGTTGGTGATATTCCGCCAGCAACGGCCAAGCGTATCGCTCAATCCGTCACGTTCAATAAACCGGCACCAGCGCAATGATGACTGCGTTGGCGACCGTTAGCTCAGTCGAACAAAAAGGTAAGCAATATTTTGTTCAACTGAGCTGCGAACAACAAACCAGTTGCAGCAGTTGCTCATCTCAAAAAAGCTGCGGAACGGGTATTGTGACCAAGGCTGTTGGCAATAAATCCTTGTTTTGGCAGCTTAAAACCCAAAGCCTAGTCAAAGCAGGCCAGATCGTAGAAATTGGCTTTCCAGAAAAAAGCCTACTTCAGTCTGCGGCTATTGTTTATCTTATCCCGCTTTTCATGTTGATGGTTGGTGCTGGTTTTGGACAACTCTTGTTACAACCCTTACTCCAAGGGGGCGAGGGCATTGTTATCTTAACTGCAGCGCTGTTTACTGCTGGTGGTATTGGTTTGGCGAAGCGCTTAGCTAAACCAATGGAAGACAAATCCAAGCAAGAAGTTGTCTTGATTAGAATCCTAGGCAAGTCTCTCATCTAATTTATGATGCTTATTGCCCTTAAATTGGGTAGAATCTGCCAACTTGATTGAAATGCCGCCACCAATGCTGACTGTAGATTGGACGCGTTGCGGCTTTCTTATTATCCCTATTCAAAGAGTTTAGTCACACCAAGCCTATGAAGCACATTCGTAATTTTTCGATTATCGCCCACATCGACCACGGTAAGTCGACCCTTTCTGACCGCTTAATCCAAGTTTGTGGAGGGTTAAGTGAACGTGAGATGGCAGCTCAAGTCCTCGATTCTATGGATATAGAACGCGAGCGTGGTATTACAATTAAAGCGCAGAGTGTGACTTTAGATTACAAAGCTAAAGATGGTGAAACTTACCAACTTAACTTTATCGATACCCCTGGACACGTAGACTTCTCTTACGAAGTATCTCGCTCTCTAGCCGCTTGTGAAGGCGCGCTTCTTGTAGTGGATGCCGGCCAAGGTGTTGAAGCTCAAACTCTAGCAAACTGTTACACCGCGATCGAAATGGAACTGGAAGTAGTGCCAATCTTGAACAAGATTGACTTACCTGCAGCTGAACCTGAACGAGTTGCTGAAGAAATCGAAGAGATCGTTGGTATCGATGCGATGGAAGCGACGCGTTGTTCTGCAAAAACCGGTATCGGTGTTGATGACGTTCTTGAAAACATCGTAACGGCTATCCCGCCACCGGAAGGTGATCCAGAAGCGCCACTACAAGCTCTGATCATTGACTCTTGGTTCGATAACTACTTAGGCGTTGTTTCTTTGGTTCGTATCAAGAACGGTAAGCTGAAGAAGAACGACAAGATTAAAGTAATGTCGACAGACCAAGTTTGGGGTGTTGACCGTCTAGGTATCTTCACACCTAAGCAAATCGACACAACTGAGCTAAATACTGGCGAAGTTGGCTGGGTTGTTTGTGGTATTAAAGACATCCTTGGCGCACCTGTTGGTGATACGTTGACGCTTGCAAAAGGCGGCAGCACAGAACGTCTACCTGGTTTCCAAAAAGTGAAGCCTCAGGTATACGCAGGTCTATTCCCAGTATCGTCTGATGACTACGAAAACTTCCGTGACGCACTAGGCAAACTAAGCCTGAACGATGCATCACTATTTTACGAACCAGAAAGTTCAGCAGCACTTGGCTTTGGTTTCCGTTGTGGCTTCTTAGGAATGCTTCACATGGAGATCATCCAAGAGCGTTTAGAGCGTGAATACGACCTAGACCTAATCACAACGGCACCAACCGTAGTGTACGAAGTTGTAAAAACGGATGGCACAATTCTCTATGTTGATAGCCCGGCTAAACTGCCTGCTATTAATGACTTAGAAGAAATTCGTGAACCGATTGCTCGCTGTAATATTCTGGTACCTTCGGATTACCTAGGCAACGTGATCACACTGTGTGTTGAGAAGCGTGGCGTGCAAGTCGACATGGTTTATCACGGTAACCAAGTTGCTGTGACGTACGATCTTCCAATGGCTGAGGTGGTTCTAGACTTCTTCGACCGTCTGAAGTCAACGTCTCGCGGGTACGCATCATTGGATTACAACTTCCAACGTTACGAAGCATCAAACATGGTACGTGTAGATGTATTGTTGAATGGTGAAACGGTTGATGCACTGGCGATCATTACACACAAAGATATTGCCCAGTCTCGTGGTCGTCTACTGGTTGAGAAGATGAAAGAATTCATCCCTCGCCAGATGTTTGATATCGCGATTCAAGCCGCGATTGGTAACCACATTATTGCTCGTTCTACAGTGAAACAACTGCGTAAGAACGTAATCGCAAAATGTTACGGTGGTGATATCAGTCGTAAGAAGAAACTTCTTAAGAAACAAAAAGAAGGTAAGAAGCGTATGAAGCAGATCGGTAACGTTGAACTGCCTCAAGAAGCATTCTTAGCAATTCTTCATGTTGGCAAAGACTAGGTATCAATCGCACTAACTATCTGCTGAACATTACTGGTTAAAATCGTTTATTTCTTTGTTGCAAAGATTGCAATTAGGCCCACTAGTCACTGCACTTTGCGCCTCGAACTAAACGATTTTTCCTGCGTAATCTCCCCAGCATTTAGTCAGCATGATTGATACGGATTAGAAATATTAAGCAGAGTGAAAGGGTTATACTCTTTCACTTTCGTTATTTTTAAAGAAATGAAATTTAAGGGATATCAATGGCTAATACATTTTCGCTTATCTTAGTGATCGTAACTCTAGTGACTGGCATTGTATGGGCGTTGGAAAAGTTTGTGTGGGCGAAGAAGCGCCAACAAAAACTGGCTGACGTTGAAGCACAGTCGAATGGCCTAGACGCTGCAACCAGCGCAAAAGTTACGGCTCAGCCTTGGTGGGTTGAGAACAGTGTGTCCATTTTCCCTGTAATTGCATTTGTTTTGGTTTTGCGTTCATTTATTTATGAACCGTTTCAAATTCCATCTGGCTCGATGATGCCAACACTATTGGTTGGTGATTTCATCTTGGTAGAAAAGTACGCTTATGGTCTAAAAGATCCTGTATGGCGCACTCAACTGGTAGAAACAGGCAAACCAGAACGTGGTGATTCAATCGTATTCAAATACCCACCTCAGCCGAATATCGACTACATCAAGCGTGTTATTGGTATGCCGGGTGATACCATTCGCTACAGCAGCAATAAAGAAATCTGCATTCAAGCGAAGGGTGGCAGTAACTGTAAACCAGTGAAGTTGAGTAACGTTGAAGAAAGCCAATTTATTCAAGATGGTGTGCCTCTAATTCAGTTGAATGAACAACTGGGTGACGTGGAGCACCAAATCTTAGTTAACCCATTACGCCGTGATCGTGTGCAAGCATATCAACCTCGCAATGGTGTTAACGAGTGGATCGTTCCAGAAGGCCAATACTTTGTTATGGGTGATAACCGTGACAACAGTGCTGACAGCCGTTACTGGGGCTTTGTCCCTGAAGCAAACCTTGTTGGTAAGGCCGTTGCTATTTGGATCAGCTTCGAATTCGAACGTGGTTCAGACAGTGTACTTCCAACATGGATTCCTACTGGTGTGCGTTTTAATCGCATCGGTGGGATTCATTAATCGATCACATAACACATCGAGAGAGCATGAATTCTCCAATTGATAAACTAGAGAGAAAGATTGGCTATCAGTTTAATGATGCCGATCTTATCCATTTGGCGCTGACTCACCGCAGTGCCGCAGGTAAACATAACGAACGTCTTGAGTTTCTGGGCGATTCAATTTTAAGTTTTGTTATCGCTGATGATCTTTACCACCGTTTCCCTAAGGTAAACGAAGGTGATATGAGCCGCATGCGCGCAACATTAGTACGTGGTCATACATTGGCAGAACTAGGTCGTGAATTCGAACTAGGAGATTACTTAAAATTAGGTCCAGGTGAGTTGAAGAGTGGCGGTTTCCGTCGTGATTCTATTCTAGCGGATGCGGTTGAAGCGATCATCGGTGCTGTCTATTTAGATAGTGATACCGAGGTTGTTCGCCGTATTATTTTAAGCTGGTACCAATCTCGCCTAGAGTCTATTCAGCCTGGTGTATCTCAAAAAGATCCAAAAACTCGCTTACAAGAGTTTTTACAAGGTCGAAGAAATCCCCTACCTGTCTACACTGTGACTAATATTAAAGGTGAAGCACACAACCAAGAGTTTACGGTTGAGTGTGAAGTGGCAGGTGTGGATAAACCTGTTATCGGTAAAGGCACTAGCCGCCGCAAGGCAGAACAAGCGGCTGCTGAAACAGCATTAGAGCAACTAAGCAATGTCTGATAACAATCAAGATTTCGATATCGATGCATTCTTTTCATCTGATAGCAAAAAAACGGGCCTACCGGAAAACCAACACTGTGGCTTCATCGCTATCGTGGGTCGACCAAACGTAGGTAAATCGACGCTTCTGAACCATATTTTGGGTCAGAAAATCTCGATCACATCACGTAAACCTCAGACGACACGCCACCGTATTATGGGCGTAGAAACTGAAGGCGATTACCAAGCGATCTACGTTGATACTCCTGGACTTCATATTGAAGAAAAGCGTGCAATTAACCGTTTGATGAACCGTGCGGCGAACAGCTCACTGAGCGATGTGAATCTAGTATTCTTCCTTGTTGACGGTACTCACTGGACTGACGACGATGAAATGGTACTGAATAAGCTGAGAAAAACAGATTTCCCAGTTGTCCTTTGTATTAACAAAGTAGATAACGTTCAAGACCGTACAGACGTGATGCAACATATGATGGAAGTGTCTAAGAAGATGGACTTCCTTGATGTTGTGCCAATCTCAGCGAAGCAAGGTAAGAATATCGATGTACTGCGTAAGCACGTTCGTAATTCTTTACCAAAAGCGACGCACCACTTCCCTGAAGAGTACGTAACGGATCGCTCACAGCGCTTTATGGCCTCTGAAATCATCCGTGAAAAACTGATGCGATTCACAGGCGAAGAGCTACCTTACTCAGTAACGGTTGAGATCGAGCGTTTTGATTACAACCCAGATAACGATGGTTTCCACATCAATGCTTTGATTCTTGTTGAACGTACTGGTCAGAAGAAGATGGTAATTGGTAAAGCGGGCGAGAAGATCAAAACGATTGGTCGTGAAGCTCGTATCGACATGGAAGAACTGTTCGGTCGTAAGGTTTACCTAGAGACTTGGGTTAAAGTTAAGTCTGGTTGGGCTGACGATGAGCGTGCACTTCGCTCGTTAGGCTACATCGACGATCTATAATATATTGAACGTCACTTTCTGATATTAAGAAAGTTGAATTGAATATAAATACAAGAGAGAGTGCGAACTCTCTCTTTTTGTATCTGTAAGAAGGGTAAGTGATTGAGCGAAGGGTTACAGCGATGCTTTGTGTTGCACCGTCGACCATACAGTGAGTCGAGCCTGATTCTGGACGTCTTCAGCGAAGAGTACGGTCGGGTGACGTTGATGTCTAAAGGTGCGCGGAGTAAGCGTTCTAATTTGAAAGGTGCATTGCAACCTTTTACGCCGCTACTGCTTAAGTGGTCTGGCAATGGTTCAATGAAAACGTTGCGCCAAGCTGAACCGATCAGCTTGGGGCTTCCTCTTGCTGGCATTAATCTGTATTCAGCAATGTACGTTAATGAATTAGTTGGGCGAGTGTTGATGGCCGAAGTGGCCATGCCCGCATTTTTTCATGACTATCTTCATGCCTTAACAGAACTCGCTCATAATGAGAACCCTGAGCCAGCACTGCGTCGTTTTGAATTGGCTCTACTTTCCGCTATGGGGTATGGCGTCGACTTTTTACACTGCGCGGGCACTGGCGAAGCGATTGATCCGAGCATGACTTATCGCTATCGAGAGCAGAAAGGCTTCATCGCTTCGGTGCGTCGAGATAACCTGACTTTTATGGGCGATGAACTTATCGCAATCAGTGAGCGTAGGTTTATCACTAAAGAGCAGTTAAAAGCGGCAAAACGCTTTACACGCATAGCCTTAAAGCCGTATCTTGGCGGCAAACCATTAAAAAGTAGAGAGCTATTTATGCCAACAATAGCCCTCTCTAGAGCACGGAGTATTGGAAAATGAGCTCAATCCTTTTAGGCGTTAATATCGACCATATTGCAACTCTACGTAATGCACGTGGTACTAAATATCCAGACCCAGTACACGCAGCTGAAATTGCTGAACGTGCGGGTGCTGACGGCATTACGATTCACTTGCGTGAAGATCGCCGTCATATTGTTGATCGCGATGTACGTATTCTTGCTGAGACAATCCAGACTCGCATGAACTTAGAGATGGCCGTAACGGACGAGATGGTTCAAATTGCACTCGATACTAATCCTGAGTTCGTTTGCTTAGTTCCAGAAAAACGCGAAGAGCTAACGACTGAAGGTGGCTTGGATGTAGTTGGTCAACTTGAAAAGATCAAAGCGGCGACCGAAAAATTGTCCGCTGCTGGTATCAAAGTATCTCTGTTTATCGATGCCGATCGTGAGCAAATCGATGCTGCGAAAGCGTGTGGCGCACCGTTCATTGAACTGCACACTGGCCACTATGCTGATGCTAAAACTGAAGAAGACCAACAAGACGAGCTTAAAAAGATTGCTGCAGGTGCAAGCTACGCAGACGACCTTGGTATTACAGTGAATGCGGGTCACGGTCTGACTTACCATAACGTAGCGCCAATTGCGGCACTTCCTGAGATTTACGAGTTGAACATCGGTCACTCGATCATGGGCCGCGCAGTCTTTGATGGTTTGAATAAAGCCGTTGCAGACATGAAAGCCGTGATGGAAACAGCGCGCAACAACGCTTAGTTCTTTAACTCGGCATTCGTTTAGTTGTAAGCGTTAAGCGGTTAATCAGTAGAATCGAAAAGTTAATAGATAGAAGTTGGTAGTAGGGTAAACATGGCTGTTGTTGGATTAGGTACAGATATCGCAGAAATTGAACGTGTTGAAAAGGCATTATCACGAAGTGGTGAGGCTTTCGCTCAGCGTATTTTGACCGATTCTGAATTTGAAGTATTCCAGCAACTTAAGCAAAAAGGGCGTTACCTTGCAAAGCGTTTTGCTGCAAAAGAGGCGGCGTCTAAGGCATTAGGCACAGGCATCGCTCTTGGTGTGACCTTCCACGATTTCGAGATTTCAAACGATGAGCATGGCAAGCCAGTTCTAAGCCTGCATAAAAAAGCGCGTGAAATCGCAGATGCGAGTGGTACAAAGTCGATTCACCTGACTATCTCTGATGAGCGCCATTATGCGGTGGCGACGGTACTACTCGAGTCGTAAATAGATTACCGCTACTCTATATCTAGCACCCTAGGTTCTAGACAGAAAAAAGCAGAGCTCATGAGCTCTGCTTTTTTATTGGCTGGTAAACCGTTTAATGAATGTTTGTGAGTAAGAAATATTCGCTAGGTCTTGGCTGGTTTCAAATAATGAATCGCGGTTGCTTGAACCTTATCTAATTCATCCTGAAGTTCAAAAAGCTCCGGTTCAATGTCTTCAACAGAAGTGCCTGAACGAAGTTCTTTCTCTATCGTTGCACATACCGACTTAAGCCTTGGTACCCCACTGTATGAGCTGCTGCCATGCATCTTGTGGATGATGTGTGTCAGCGCTTCAACGGGGTAGTCACTGTCTTCTATCGCCTTGTCTGCAGCCTCATAAACTTCAGGAATAAAATCTACGAGCATTTGCAGCATATCGCGTGCGAGGTCTTCTTTATTGGCGGCTTGTTTCAAAGCAGCTTGCCAATCAATGATGATGTTCTTGTGCTCGCTGGCTTCAACTTCTGAAACAGAGTTGTGGTCGATTTCAGCAGAGACCGCCGGGTGATCTGGGTCTATTTTATCAATGTGCTCAATCTCAGAGGTAGGGCTCCAATGAATAAGAACCTGTTGTAACACATGCTCTTCGATAGGCTTGGTTAGGTAGTCATCCATACCTGCTTCAAGTAGTCGGTCACGCTCTCCCATCATTGCATGCGCGGTAACAGCAATCACAGGCGTGTTTGCATTGTTCGCCAACGCCTTAATTTTTTGGCAAGCGGTCACGCCGTCCATCTGCGGCATTTGAATATCCATGAAAATGACATCAAATGGAGTCTCTGTCGCTTTGTCGAGAGCTTTCTGACCACTAGTACAACTGATCACTGTCTCTACGCGCTCTTTTAGCAGCGCAGTAATCAGTTTAAGGTTGGCAGGGTTGTCGTCGACCGCCAATACCGTAAGCGGTAGTTTCTCTTCTGAATGTGTTTCAATAGCGGGTGCAATTAAGGTTGGAGCTTGATTCGATACCAAAGTTTGCAGCAACTTCTTGCGAGAGAGAGGCTTAGTAATGCACTGAACATCGACTTCTTTCATCAATTGCTCACCCAACGCTAGCTCGGTACTTGGTGTACCAATAATCACGTTCTGAGCGATCTTCTTCGCGCCAATCGCCCAACCACTCACGGTATCAAATTGATACTCTTGGTTCGCGGCTAAGTTAAGTAGGACGTAGTCATACGAGGTAGATTCGTCAGGCATAACCGAACGGTACGTTACCACTAAGCCTTCTTGGGTTAGGATCTGCTGAGTAATTGATG
This sequence comes from Vibrio sp. 10N.247.310.17, assembly GCF_041466605.1. Classification (NCBI taxonomy): domain Bacteria; kingdom Pseudomonadati; phylum Pseudomonadota; class Gammaproteobacteria; order Vibrionales; family Vibrionaceae; genus Vibrio; species Vibrio sp. 10N.247.310.17. The sequence continues at coordinate 26,803 of NZ_JBFSTC010000016.1, forward strand.
CCGCTTGCATGTTTGGCTCGATAAGCAGCAGTTGCTTGTCTTGCAGGCACTGAGTCTCAATTAATTCTGTCATCGGCATATCGGTAGTCGATAGTCTCAGGGTGAACCAGAATGTGGAGCCTTGGTGAAGACGACTGGTTAGGCTGATCTCTCCGCCCATTTGGCTGACCAGTTTTTGGGTGATTACCAGACCTAAGCCTGTACCACCATAACGACGAGAGATGCTCGCATCGGCTTGGCTGAAGGCTTGGAAAAGTTGTGCTTGTTGGCGCTCTGAGATACCAATGCCCGTATCTCGAACCATAAACTGCAGCTCAATGCTGTCTTCGCTTTGTGAACGAAGTTCAACGCTGATGTCAATGTTGCCACGCTCGGTAAACTTGATCGAGTTACCCACAAGGTTAGTCAGGATCTGTTGGATACGCAGTGGATCACCAACAACGCCTGGTGGTACTTTCGGGTCGATCTTAAGTGTAAGCTCAAGACCTTTTTCATGAGCATTAGTGGCTTGAAGGTTAACCACCTCTTCTAGGCTCGCTTGGAACTCAAATGGAATATTTTCTAGAGCGAGCTTGCCGGCTTCAAGTTTTGAGAAGTCCAAGATATCGTTGATGATGCTGAGTAGGTTATTGGCCGAGCGTTCAATGGTCTGTAAGTAGTCGGTTTGGCTGTTCGATAGGTGTGTCTTGAGCATCTGACGAGTAAAGCCAATCACACCATTCAGTGGTGTTCTAAGCTCATGAGACATATTCGCCAAGAACTCGGATTTAACACGAGCGGCTTCTTGAGCTCGTTTTTTCGCAATGTCTAACTCAACGTTTTGAATCTCTAATTGCTCTAGGGTTTCACGCAGATCAGATGTTGCTTGGTCGATGCTGTGCTGCATCTCGACGTGATATTCTGATAGCGAGACCGCCATCGCGTTGATACCGTTTTTCAGTGAATCAAGCTCACCATGCATTTTGCCTTCGATACGCACATCGAGGTGACCACGACGAATTCGGTCGACCATGTTTTTCATGTGTGTGATCGGTTGGGTTACATCGTGCATCAAGCGGAAGGCAAATACCCCAGAAAGTCCAAGACCGAGGATCAGCACCAAGAAGGCAGAGAACACTTCTTGATATTGCTGCAATCGAAGTGACGACAAGTCTAACTCTATCGCAATATAACCGATCGCTTGGTTCGCTTGAGACTGGCCATTAGCTGAGTTGATGTATTGTCCCTCAGCGATGATGGGTGTCCTAAGAATCAGCGTGTTATCGAGCAGGTTCGATGAGCTTAAATGCGGAATCGGTTTATCTTTCGGATAGGTCAGGCTTTCAAAATCAGGATGGAAGTTTGACGTTACAAACAACTCATGACGTTCATCAAACACCGCAATACTGCGCACTAACTTAGAATTTTTTCGATGTGCATAGCTAATCAGCTGACGAACAGACTCTCGACTTTCGAGCTTCATGCCAGACTCACTCGCAATCGCTAGTGGTTCAATGATGCTAGTACCAGTGTTAACCACTTGACCTTCAAGGTCTTGATAGCGGTTAAATGAGAAAAATGCACTCAATAGCAGCCCAATAATTAGGGTTGGAGCTAGAGTTAAGGTAATTACACGGGCTCTTAAGCCATATCTGGTCATGTTCTTTAATTACATCGAGGTCTGGATATGGGAAAATAACGCACACAATGGCGGTTAAGTGAACGGTAAGCTTAATCAAAGCCGTGACGTTCGACAATGATTCCAAGACAGAATAGTGAGTCCTGGATACCAATTACTTATTAAAAGATACATTAGGCACAAGCAATGGCACGTTTTTTCCAACCAAAAAAGAAAACTCAACTCGAGACCAAGCATCAATCGGTTTTGGTTGAACGAATGGATCACAATGGCGCTGGCATCGCTTATCAGAAGAATAAACCAGTTTTCATTGATGGCGCATTGCCCGGTGAGAAGGTGGTTATTCAACTTACTGAGAGCAAAAGTAAGTTTTCGCGAGCAAAACTCATCAAATTACTTCAACCGAGTGAGCTGCGTTTAAAGCCATTCTGTAAGCACTTTAATCAGTGTGGTGGCTGTCATCTTCAACATCTCGGTTACTCATCTCAGGTTGAGCATAAATCACAATCTTTGACGCACCTGATGAGCAAATACCAAACGGCTAACACCGAAGTCGCTCAGCCGATTGTCGGTGATGAAACCGGTTATCGTCGTCGCGCGCGTATCAGTCTATTTGTTGATAAGAAGACACAGCAGCTTCAGTTTGGTTTCCGTAAGAAACAAAGTAAACAGATTGAAAACATCACCGACTGCGCCGTGCTGGATACTCGCCTTAATGTATTGCTGCCAAAACTGAAAAGTTTACTGAACACTTTCAGTAGCCTTACGTCTTTAGGACATGTTGAATTGGTGTTGGGTGATACTGGCCCTGTTATGGTGCTGCGTCACCTTAAACCTTTGGTTGAAAAAGATGAGCAAGCGTTGATGACGCTCGCGAAAGAAGAAGGTGCAACGCTGTATTCGATGCCAGAAACCGATAAGTTGGTTCGTTTGGTGGGTGATTCGCCAAGCTATAGTGAAACCGGCGTAACCTTACCTTTTGAGCCAAACCACTTTATACAAGTTAACCAGAAAGTGAACCAACAGATGGTGGCTCAAGCGATTGAGTGGTTAGAGCCTCAAGCGGATGAGCGTGTGCTTGACCTGTTTTGTGGTTTAGGCAACTTCAGTCTGCCTATCGCACAACAATCGGCGTTTGTCGTTGGTGTGGAAGGCGTTGATGAAATGGTTCAACAGGCAACGGCTAATGCGGCGTTAAACCAGTTAGGCAATACGGAGTTTTACCAAGCGAACCTCGAAGAAGATTTATCTTCACAGCTTTGGGCAAAAGAGAAATTCGATAAAGTATTACTTGACCCTGCACGTGCTGGAGCGAGTGGGATCGTTGATCAAATTTCAGCGTTAGGAGCGAAGCGTGTGGTTTATGTTTCGTGTAATCCTGCTACTCTAGCGAGAGATTCTGAGAGTTTAGAAAAACAAGGCTATCAATTAGCCAAACTTGGTATGTTGGATATGTTTCCCCATACCAGTCATCTAGAATCGATGGCTCTCTTTATCAAGGCTTAGAAGCCCTTAAATAAGGCTTAAAAATGAATCACAAAGGTGCAGGGAAGCCTGCGCTGATATCAATATGAGTCGAACTAACTTGGAATCAGTTAGTCATATTGAATTGGGTATAAAACATAATAACTAGGAAGGCATGATGGTTGCGGTACGAAGCGCACATTTAAACCCAAGCGAACAGTTTGAGCTAGAAAGTTGGATTGCGTCACTGAATCAAGACGTAAAAACCTCGAATAAACTGACCAAAGTTTATCGTCACTGTGAAGAGCTATTAAAAGATCACGAGCAAGCGTCGCTCCTGCTTTGGCGTGGACGTGAGATGATCGAAATCTTGGTTACGTTGTCGATGGACCGTGCCACTTTAATTGCAGCGCAACTTTTCCCCGTTGTTTCAAGCGGCGTTTTTGGACGTGAAGCGTTTGAAGAAAGCTACGGTAAAGAAACCGTAAAGTTAATTGATGGCGTTGAAGAAATGGCAGCTTTGGGCCAGCTCAACGTTACCCTTGAAGGCAGTGCTGCCTCGGGACAAGTAGATAACGTTCGTCGAATGTTACTGGCCATGGTCGATGATTTCCGCTGCGTCGTCATCAAGCTAGCAGAACGAATTTGCAACCTCATCGAGGTGAAAAAGGCCCCTGATGCTGTTCGCCGTGCGGCAGCAAAAGAGTGTGCTAACATCTATGCGCCTCTTGCAAACCGTTTGGGCATTGGTCAGCTAAAGTGGGAAATTGAAGATTACGCTTTCCGCTATCAACAACCAGATACCTACAAGCAGATTGCCAAACAGCTGTCAGAGCGTCGTATCGTGCGCGAACAATACATCACTGACTTTGTTGATGACCTAACATCAGAAATGAACCGTTCAAGCATCAATGCTGAAGTCAGCGGTCGTCCCAAACACATCTACAGCATCTGGCGTAAAATGCAGAAAAAGGGCTTAGAGTTTGATGAGCTTTTTGACGTGCGTGCGGTACGTATTATTGCCGACCAACTGCAAGACTGTTATGCCGGTCTAGGTGTGGTTCACACCAAATATAAACATCTTCCAAGTGAATTTGATGACTATGTGGCGAACCCTAAGCCCAATGGTTACCAATCAATTCATACCGTAGTTCTTGGCCCTGAAGGTAAGACCATCGAAATTCAGATCCGTACCAAGCAAATGCACGAAGACTCTGAGTTGGGTGTGGCTGCGCACTGGAAGTACAAAGAAGGTGCTTCTAGCGGTGTACGCAGTGGCTACGATGAGAAAATCACGTGGTTGCGTAAGCTTATCGACTGGCAAGAAGAGATGTCGGATTCTGGCGAAATGCTGGATGAAGTACGTAGCCAAGTCTTTGATGACCGTGTCTATGCCTTTACACCACGCGGTGATGTGGTCGATTTACCAATGGGTGCGACACCGTTGGATTTTGCTTACCACATCCACTCGATGGTTGGACACCGTTGTATCGGTGCCAAAGTCGCAGGTCGAATCGTTCCGTTCACTCATAAGTTGGCGATGGGTGATCAAGTTGAAATCATCACTCAAAAAGAACCGAATCCATCACGCGATTGGTTAAACCCGACCACAGGCTTTGTTCATTCAAGTCGAGCTCGAGCAAAAATTAACGCTTGGTTCCGTGCTCAGAGTCGTGAGAAAAACCTCGAAGCTGGACGAGACATCCTAGAAGTCGAGCTAGGCAGAGTAGGCGCAACACTGAAAGATGCTGAGCAATACGCGCTGAAACGATTCAACGTCAATACACCTGATGAATTGTATGCTGGTATTGGTAGCGGCGATTTGCGTATTAACCAAGTGGTTAATCACATCAATGCTCTGGTCAATAAGCCGACGGCTGAAGAAGAAGATAAGAAAGCACTCGAGAAGTTGCTTGAATCTGACAATAAGCCAGCGCATCAGAGCCGTCCGAAAAAGGATGCTGTTGTTGTTGAAGGTGTCGATAACCTAATGACCCACTTGGCTCGTTGTTGTCAGCCTATCCCAGGGGATGTGATCAAAGGTTACATTACTCAAGGGCGTGGTATCTCAGTACACCGCAGCGATTGTGAGCAGTTAAGTGAACTTAACCTACATGCCCCTGAACGTATCATCGATACGGTGTGGGGAGATGGTTTTGTTGGCTCGTATATCTTAACACTGCGTGTAGAGGCGCTAGAACGTACCGGCTTGTTGAAAGACATTACATCCCTGTTCTTGAACGAAAAAGTCAGTGTGACGACAATGAAGAGCCGTATTGACTATAAACGTCAGCTGTCGGTGATGGATTTCGATCTGGAAGTGACCAACATTGAAATTCTGAGTCGAGTGACGAGTCGAGTCGAACAAATCAAAGATGTCATGAGCGTAAAACGCCTCGGCTAAAATTCTCGTCATACTTGAAGCTGATGGCGTTGTTGCCTGCGCGCACTCGCTCAATCACATAGACAAGCTATGCTCAGGAGTCTCGCTTGCTTGTCGCCTAGCCACAGTTTCAATTATTTAGAGAATTAGACAGTATCAACAAAGGTGAGTGGTTTTGGCTACTCACCTTTTTTAGTTTTAGAAGACGTTATAAATTTAAAAAATCAAAGACAGTGAATAGGAAGAAAACAATGAATCACCCGATTGAACAACTTGAACAGATCATGACTAAGCTGCGCGATCCTGAAGGTGGCTGTCCTTGGGATTTGAAACAAAATTTTGAAACAATTGTCCCGCATACTATCGAAGAAACCTATGAAGTAGTGGACGCGATTCACAACAAAGATTGGCCGAACCTACAAGAAGAGCTGGGTGATTTGTTGTTTCAGGTGATTTTCTACAGCCAGCTCGCGAAAGAGCAGGGACTGTTTGAGTTCTCTGATGTGGTCGATGGCATCAATGAGAAGCTAACGCGCCGCCATCCGCATGTGTTTTCTGATACCGAGTTTGCCAGTGATGACGAAATTAATGCCAACTGGGAAGCTGAAAAAGCCAAAGAGAAAGCACAGGCAGGCAAAACTCAAGAAAGTATTCTAGACTCAATACCAAACTCTCTACCTGCACTTTCGCGTGCTACAAAAATTCAAAAGCAAGTCGCGAAATTTGGCTTTGATTGGGACTCTATTGGCCCAGTCGCCGATAAGGTTTTAGAGGAAGTTGATGAGGTGCTAGAAGAAGCGCTTCAAGTAACGCCAAACGAAGATTTAGTTGAAGAAGAGCTGGGTGATTTGTTGTTTGCTACCGTCAATTTAGTGCGACATTTGGGTAAAAATCCAGAAACGGCTCTCAATAAAGCCAATCTGAAATTTTCACGCCGCTTTAAAGGTGTGGAACAAAAAGTTCGTCAGCAAGATAAAATTTTGACCGACTTTTCTCTACAACAGCTTGATTCCATATGGGATGAAGTCAAAGTGGCGGAGAAAAGATCATCAAAGCTTTTATCATGAATTGATTTGAAGCAAAAAATAAAAAATAGCAGTGTGATAGATTTCACGTTGTGGCGATAAGGGGCTTCTGGTATATTTTCATCCCGTCCAGAAGTAATCCATTTCCCTCATTCAACCAATTTCAGGTTAAACATGACGACAAATTACATTTTTGTTACTGGCGGGGTTGTATCCTCTCTAGGTAAAGGTATTGCAGCAGCATCTCTTGCGGCTATTTTAGAAGCTCGTGGTCTTAAAGTGACTATGATGAAGCTTGACCCTTACATCAACGTTGATCCAGGCACAATGAGCCCGACTCAACACGGTGAAGTGTTCGTTACGGAAGATGGCGCTGAAACTGACCTTGACCTTGGTCACTACGAGCGATTCATTCGCACCAAGATGACTAAGCGTAACAACTTCACTGCAGGTCGTGTTTACTCAGACGTACTCGCTAAAGAGCGTCGCGGTGATTACCTAGGTGCAACTATTCAGGTTATCCCGCACATCACTAACTCTATCAAAGAACGTGTAATTTCTGGCGCAGCTGGCCACGATATCGCGCTAGTTGAAGTTGGTGGTACGGTTGGTGATATCGAATCTCTACCATTCATGGAAGCGATTCGTCAGCTAGCAGTAGAGCTAGGCCGTGAACGCGCAATGTTCATGCACCTTACTCTAGTGCCATACCTAGCAGCTGCGGGCGAAGTGAAAACTAAGCCAACGCAACACTCTGTAAAAGAGCTGCTGTCTATTGGTATTCAGCCAGACATTCTAGTTTGTCGTTCAGACCGCAACATTCCTTCGAACGAGCGTAAGAAAATTGCTCTGTTCTGTAATGTGCAAGAAAATGCAGTTATTTCTATGCGCGATGTTGACTCTATCTACAAGATCCCTCAGCTTATTAAAGCTCAAGGCACTGATGAACTTGTATGTAAGCGTTTCGGCATCACAGCTCCAGAAGCAGACCTGTCTGAATGGGAACAAGTAATTTACGAAGAAGCTAACCCAACGGGTGAAGTGACGATTGGTATGGTTGGTAAGTACATTGAACTACCAGACGCATACAAATCAGTAAATGAAGCGCTAAAACACGCGGGCTTGAAAAATCGCCTAAGCGTTAATATTAAATACGTAGATTCACAAGACGTTGAGTCTCGTGGCGTAGAAGTTTTAGAAGGCCTAGATGCAATCCTAGTTCCTGGTGGCTTTGGTGATCGTGGTGTTGAAGGTAAGATTCTTGCTGCTCAATACGCTCGTGAAAACAAAGTACCTTACTTAGGTATCTGTCTAGGTATGCAAGTAGCACTTATCGAGTACGCTCGTAACGTTGCGAAAATGGAAGGGGCACACTCTTCTGAATTCTGTACTGAAACTAAGTACCCAGTTGTTGGTCTTATCACTGAGTGGACTGATGGCGAAGGTAAAGTTGAAGAGCGTACAGAAACATCTGACCTTGGCGGCACAATGCGTCTTGGTTCACAGCTTTGTCACCTAGCGAAAGGGACAAAAGCTTACGAATTATACGGTAGCGCGACGATCCATGAACGTCATCGTCACCGTTACGAAGTGAACAACAATCTTCGTCCACAAATTGAAAAAGCGGGCCTAAAAGTATCGGGTCTATCTGCGGACAAGAAACTGGTTGAAGTTATCGAGAACCCGAACCATCCATGGTTCGTTGCTGCTCAATTCCACCCAGAGTTCACTTCAACACCTCGCGATGGTCACCCATTGTTTGCAGGTTTCGTTAAAGCAGCTGGCGAGTTCCAGCGCGGCGAATTAGAGAAGTAAAAAGGAATACAGGTAGCTGCGTAAGTTGTGCTGCTACCTTTAAATTTGACATTTATATATTCAACGAGAAGGAAACATTCAATGTCTAAGATCGTTAAAGTTCTAGGTCGTGAAATCATCGATTCACGTGGTAACCCAACTGTAGAAGCTGAAGTACACCTAGAAGGCGGTTTCGTAGGTATGGCTGCTGCTCCATCTGGCGCATCTACTGGTTCACGCGAAGCTCTTGAGCTACGTGACGGCGACAAATCACGTTTCCTAGGTAAAGGTGTTCTTAAAGCTATTGAAGCTGTTAACGGCCCAATCGCTGAAGCTCTAGTAGGTTCTGACGCTAAAGCACAAGCTGACGTTGACCAAATCATGCTTGACCTAGACGGTACTGAAAACAAGTCTAAGTTCGGTGCGAACGCTATCCTAGCTGTATCTCTAGCTAACGCAAAAGCTGCTGCTGCTGCGAAAGGCATGCCTCTTTACGAGCACATTGCAGAGCTAAACGGTACTGCTGGTCAATTCTCTATGCCTCTACCAATGATGAACATCATCAACGGTGGTGAGCACGCAGATAACAACGTTGACATCCAAGAGTTCATGATCCAACCAGTTGGCGCTAAGACTCTTAAAGAAGGTCTACGTATCGGCGCTGAAGTATTCCACAACCTAGCTAAAGTTCTTAAGTCTAAAGGCTACAGCACTGCAGTTGGTGATGAAGGTGGTTTCGCTCCTAACCTTAAGTCTAACGCTGAAGCTCTAGAAGTTATCGCAGAAGCTGTTGCAGCTGCTGGTTACGAACTAGGTAAAGACGTTACTCTTGCTATGGACTGTGCAGCATCTGAGTTCTTCGACAAAGAAGCTGGTATCTACAACATGAAGGGCGAAGGTAAAACTTTCACTTCTGTAGAGTTCAACCACTACCTAGCTGAGCTAGCGAACAACTTCCCAATCGTTTCTATCGAAGATGGTCTTGACGAGTCTGATTGGGATGGCTTCAAGCACCAAACTGAACTTCTAGGCGACAAGCTTCAAATCGTTGGTGACGATCTGTTCGTTACAAACACTAAGATTCTTGCTGAAGGTATCGAGAAAGGCGTAGCTAACTCTATCCTTATCAAGTTCAACCAAATCGGTTCTCTAACAGAGACTCTAGCTGCTATCAAGATGGCTAAAGACGCTGGCTACACTGCAGTAATCTCTCACCGTTCTGGCGAAACTGAAGATGCAACTATCGCTGATCTAGCGGTAGGTACAGCGGCAGGTCAAATCAAAACTGGTTCTATGAGCCGTTCTGACCGTGTTGCTAAGTACAACCAACTTATCCGTATCGAAGAAGCTCTAGGTTCTAAAGCTCCTTACAACGGTCTTAAAGAAGTTAAAGGTCAATAATTCCTAGCGAATTATTAATCTAAGCTTTTTAAATGCCTCGCTTATGCGGGGCATTTTTTTGTCTGTAGAAAATGACGGGAAGAAGCTCTAGATTGTAAAGCTCCTCCTCGTTACATCTAAAGTTCGTCATTCCCTAGACTGACGAAGGAAGGAGTAGGGAATTTCATTGTTACCATATCTATCCCGACAATAATTCTCCGACTTATTGATTCCCTAACACCACATATCTCGCACCAATAAGCTCATTATGGTATATATGTGCCTTATTCTAGTTCCTTCTTTTTCAACCGGCGAAAGGTGTTATGCGAATTTTTGCTTTAGTACTGCTCATAGTGTTTGGCTGGCTACAACACACACTGTGGCTCGGTAAAAATGGTATTTCTGATTACTACGGTGTGAACAACGAAATCCAAGTTCAACAGCAAGTAAACGAAAAGCTCCATCTTCGTAACGCAGAGATGTTTGCGGAAATCGATGATCTACGCCAAGGCTTAGACGCGATAGAAGAGCGCGCACGTCATGAGCTTGGAATGGTAAAAGAAGGCGAAACGTTTTTCCGCATCATTGGTGAGGAATCCCATTAATGTCGACTCAACTTCAAAGTGTGATTGCCGTTGTACCTGCAGCGGGCATCGGTAGCCGAATGAAAGCAGACCACCCTAAGCAATATCTTAAGATTAACGGCAAAACGATTTTAGAGCACACCATTGAGAAATTACTGTCTCATCCACAAGTATCTCAAATTGTCGTTGCGATCAGCGATGATGACCCCTATTACCCGGAGTTAGCACTCAACCAGAATCCAAAAGTGATCCGAGTGTCTGGCGGAAGCGAACGAGCGGACTCGGTACTCTCTGCGCTAAACTGTATCGCTGAGCAGCAGCTTAGCGATTGGGTAATGGTTCACGATGCGGCAAGGCCTTGTGTTCAACTCAGTGATATCGACAAGCTAATTTCCGGCGCGATGAGCCATGATGTAGGGGCTATTTTAGCGGCGCCAGTTCGTGACACGATGAAGCGAGGTGCCCAAGGGCAGATCGAACATACCGTTGAGCGAACCGATCTATGGCATGCACTTACGCCGCAAATGTTCAGAGCAAAGCCTCTGTGGAATGCATTAAGCGAGGCGTTGCAACAAGGCGTTTCGATTACCGATGAAGCCTCAGCCTTTGAATGGAAAGGTTTATCGCCCGCTTTAGTGGCAGGGCGTTCAGATAATTTTAAGATTACTCAGCCTGAAGATTTAGCACTTGCTGAGTTCTATTTAAGTCAGAATAAGGAATAATGATGATTCGTATTGGCCATGGCTTTGATGTACATAAGTTTGGTGGTGAAGGTCCGGTAATTATAGGTGGCGTTAGAGTCCCTTATGAGCAGGGTCTTATCGCACACTCAGATGGTGATGTTGCCCTTCATGCGTTGTGTGACGCTTTATTAGGTGCGATTGCTGCCGGTGATATTGGTCGTCATTTCCCCGATACTGATGATGAGTGGAAAGGCGCGGATAGCCGTGAACTTCTAAAAGATGTTTATCGTCGAGTAAAAGAACAAGGCTACGTGATTGGTAATGCCGATATTACTATCATGGCGCAAGCTCCAAAGATGGCGCCTCATATAGACTCTATGTGCCACGCTATCGCACAAGATTTAGAAACCAGCATTAGCAATGTGAATGTAAAAGCGACGACCACTGAGCGTTTAGGTTTTACAGGTCGCAAAGAGGGCATCGCATGTGAAGCGGTGGTCCTAATTACTAAAAGTGCGTAAGCACCAACATGAAAAGAACAGCATGTCAGATATTTTATCTTCATTGGCTTATCTAAACGGTAAACCAACTGCGAAAGCAAAACTAAAAGCAAAAGCCGAACACTTTGTCGTTAATGAAGACTTAGGTTTTGAGTTCACTGGTGAAGGCGAACACCTTATGGTGCGCATTCGTAAAACGGGTGAGAACACGAGCTTTGTAGCAAACGAGCTGGCTAAAGCGTGTGGTGTTAAGTCGAAAGACGTGAGTTGGGCTGGTTTGAAAGACCGTCATGCTGTGACAGAACAGTGGTTGAGCGTGCATCTACCAAAAGGTGAACCTGACTTTTCTGCTTTTCTTGCACAATACCCAAGTATTGAGATATTGGCGACAGCACGCCACAACAAAAAGTTACGTCCAGGCGATTTAGTTGGCAACCAATTCGAGCTAACTTTGTCTGAAGTAACGGACTGCGATGATGTAGTCAAACGTTTGGAAAAAGTCGCTCAAGTGGGCGTGCCAAATTACTTTGGTGCTCAGAGGTTTGGCAATGAAGGTAACAACTTATCTGAAGCTCGTCGTTGGGGGCGTGAAAACGTTCGTACGCGTAATCAAAATAAGCGCAGCTTGTACCTCTCTGCAGCTCGTTCTTGGATCTACAACTTAATTCTTTCTGACCGTATTGAGCACGATGCGTTTGCTTCGGCATTGGTCGGCGATATTGTAGTTAAAAACGATGCTCAACTTGCTGTGACAGCCGCTAATATCGAAGCTGTAAACCAAGATATCGCCAATGGTTCTGCGTTTATTACCGTTGCTTTAGCTGGAGATAATGCGTTACCGACGACGGATGCGTCTCAAGCTCTAGAGCAGAAACACCTTGATGCTGAACCGGATCTAATGGCGCTTATTTGTGGCAACCGTATGCGCCATGATCGCCGTGAAGCCTCGTTGAAGCCGATGGGTTTAGTGTGGGAAGTAAACGAAGACAATGTCACTCTTAAATTCTCTCTGGACGCAGGCTGCTTCGCAACCGCTATCGTTCGTGAGTTAGTTGAAGAAGTACACGTAGAAAGAACCTACGAGCAATAATGATTCTGCTTGGGTCTAAGTCACTTTATATTGATATTTAAGTGACTTTATATCGGTATTTAAGTGACTTGGCATTGGTACAAAAGAAAGGATACAAGATGAAGATTTTACTCAGCAACGATGATGGTGTGCATGCTCAAGGTATTCATGAGCTGGCAAATGAATTACGTGATCTTGCTGAAGTTATCATTGTGGCACCTGACCGTAATCGCTCTGGTGCTTCAAATTCATTAACTTTGGAACAGCCTTTACGTGTTCAAGAGATTGCTAGAAATACCTATTCGGTACAAGGAACACCGACCGACTGTGTACATTTCGCATTGAACGAACTCCTAAAGAGTGACATGCCTGATCTGGTTTTAACGGGTATTAATCACGGAGCTAACCTTGGTGATGACGTGCTTTATTCAGGTACAGTCGCAGCAGCAATGGAAGGCCACTTTCTAGGTGTTCAATCGGTGGCATTTTCTCTGGTTGGAAAACAACATTTTAAGACAGCAGCAGCGGTTGCTCGCCGTATTGTCGAACAACATTTAGCAAACCCAATCCCGACCAATCGCCTGTTAAACGTGAATGTCCCTGATTTAGCATTAGATCAACTATCGGGTACTCAGGTGACACGTCTAGGTGCTCGTCACCATGCTGAAGATATGATTAAGCAGAAAGACCCACGTGGTCATGATATCTATTGGCTTGGCCCTCCTGGTAAGGAGCAAGATGCTGGTGAGGGTACCGATTTTTACGCCATTGAACATGGTTTTGTGTCGGTAACACCACTACAAGTTGATCTGACGGCACATGAGTCGTTGGGTGCGATGACTACATGGTTAGGGGATAAATAAGTGAGTAATCCACAAGCTGAGCGCTTAGTTACTTTTCTGATAGAAAATGGTATTCAGGATCAAAAGGTTCTTGATGCTATTTACTTACTACCGAGAGAGAGCTTTTTATCACAGGCTATGCATCACCAGGCCTATGATAATAATGCGCTGCCTATCGGGCAGGGGCAGACAATTTCTCAGCCTTACATTGTTGCTAAAATGACCGAACTGCTTGAGTTACAACAAGACAGCCGCGTTTTGGAGATCGGAACGGGTTCTGGTTATCAAACGGCGGTTTTGGCTCAGTTGGTTGATCACGTGTATTCGGTTGAAAGAATAAAGTCGCTACAATGGGATGCTAAGCGTAGGTTGAAGCAACTTGATTTCTACAACATCTCAACCAAGCACGGTGATGGTTGGCAAGGTTGGTCTTCTAAGGCGCCTTTTGATGCGATTATTGTCACCGCTGCTGCAGAGTCGATCCCTCAAGCGCTTTTGCAGCAGTTGAAAGATGGAGGCCGCTTATTAATTCCGGTCGGAGATGATGAACAACAACTGTTGAAGATTGTTCGCCACGGTGATGAGTTCTTATCGAGTGTTATCGAGATGGTGCGATTTGTACCTCTTGTACCTGGTGAGTTAGCTTAATAAAATTATTAATGGTGTAGGTGGATAGAAAGTCGATGCGTTCGAAGGTTTTTAAAGGAAGTTCTCTACTGCTTAGCTGTGCACTTGTTGGGTGTGCTGCGAATTCGCCTGCGCCAGTTTCAAGCTTAAACAAGAATTACTCATCGATTGATCGTGGTAGTTATCGTGGTAGTTACTATGAAGTGAAAAAAGGCGATACCCTTTATTTTATTGCTTACGTAACAAATAAAGATGTTAAAGAGCTGATTCGCTATAACAATCTGTCTGCACCTTATACCATCCATCCCGGACAGAGCCTTAAGTTATGGCGTCCTAGCTACAACGCTCCAGCGTATGGTAAATCAACGGTAGCGGTTGCAGCCGTCGCTGCGCCTGTTGCCGCATCCACAACTTTGTTGGCCTCAAGCAAACCTAAAACAACACCTCAAAAGAGTAAAAGCTCTAAACCTGCGCCCGCTCAAACAACCACCAAAGTGGCGAAAAAAGATCCACAAAAGAAGGTTGTACAATCCAAATCAAAGGAGTATGTTGGTTCTAAAGGTAAACAGAATGTTACACCGCCAACAAAACCAACGAGTAACAAAGTATCCAAATGGTTATGGCCAACGAAAGGGAGAGTAATTAAGAATTTCTCTGTAGGCGAACAAGGAAATAAAGGCATAGACATAGCAGGACAGCGAGGTCAGCCAATAGTATCTACTGCAGGGGGAACGGTTGTTTATTCGGGTAATGCATTACGAGGCTACGGCAATCTAGTGATTGTGAAGCACAATGATAATTACTTAAGTGCATACGCGCATAACGACCGACTATTAGTATCTGAAGGGCAAAGTGTGAAACCAGGGCAGAAGATTGCAACAATGGGAAGCTCTGGAGCCAGCAGTGTCAGGCTGCACTTTGAGATTCGTTACCAAGGTAAATCAGTTAATCCAAAACGGTATTTACCTTAAATACAATATGCAAAAATTACGTATTGTATGGAGTGACATAGTCATTTAGCGACATATGAAGTTGTAATGTCATGCTAATTTCGCCAGGGGGAGGCGTTATGAGTATAAGCAATGCAGTAACCAAAGAAGAGTTCGATCTTAACCAAGCAACCACGGAACAGGAAGCTCTTGGAAAAGCAAAACGAACAGTCACTAAGAAAACCGAAGCGAAAGAAGAGACTGAAGTTACGTCTAAAAGCTTAGATGCGACTCAACTCTACTTAGGTGAAATCGGTTTCTCACCACTATTAACCGCTGAAGAAGAAGTGCTTTATGCACGTCGAGCTCTACGCGGTGATGAAGCAGCACGCAAACGCATGATCGAAAGTAACCTGCGTTTGGTGGTAAAAATTTCTCGTCGTTATAGCAACCGTGGTCTTGCACTTCTCGATCTTATTGAAGAAGGCAACCTAGGTTTGATTCGCGCCGTAGAGAAGTTTGATCCAGAGCGTGGCTTCCGCTTCTCAACTTACGCAACATGGTGGATTCGTCAAACCATTGAACGTGCGTTAATGAATCAGACTCGCACTATCCGTTTGCCAATCCATGTTGTGAAAGAGCTGAACATCTACCTACGTACCGCAAGAGAACTTTCACAAAAACTTGACCATGAACCAACGGCAGAAGAAATTGCTTCTAAGCTAGACAAACCTGTTGGTGATGTGAGTAAGATGCTTCGTCTAAACGAACGAGTGAGCTCTGTTGATACGCCAATTGGTGGTGATGGTGAGAAAGCGCTGTTGGATATTATTCCAGACATCAACAATTCAGATCCTGAGGTTTCAACTCAAGATAGCGATATCAAGAATTCGTTGATCTTCTGGCTTGATGAGCTGAATCCTAAGCAGAAAGAGGTGCTTGCGCGTCGCTTTGGATTGCTTGGCTACGAACCGTCAACATTAGAAGAAGTAGGCCGTGAAATCAGCCTGACTCGTGAACGTGTTCGTCAAATCCAAGTTGAAGGTCTTCGTCGTCTACGTGAGATTCTAATCAAGCAAGGCTTGAACATGGAAAATCTGTTCAACGTAGAAAACGACTAAATGAACTGATGATGTTTCTTTGAATAGAAGACAAATAAAAACGCTGACTCTAAGTCAGCGTTTTTTTGTTTGTGGTTTTTGCATTTTATGCTGCTGACTTAAGCGACAGTACAAAACGACAATAGCAAGCGACAATAACAAGCTACTTGGAAAGAGACTAAAGCAACTTCTTCAAACGATAGAGTTCTTCTAACGCTTGGCGAGGAGTTAAATCATCTGGGTCAACATTCGCTAGTGCTTGTTCTACTTCACTCGGTTCAGGTATCAAGCTCAGTTGGTTAGCGATATCAACGCCGCTTGGCTTTGATGTCGGAGAGTCGATACTCAATGCTTCTAGCTGAGTCAGCTTCGCACGTGCGTTTTTGATCACTGCTTTAGGTACGCCAGCCAATCCTGCAACCGCAAGGCCGTAAGATTTACTTGCTGCACCTTCTTGAACTGCGTGCATAAAGGCAATGCTGTCGCCATGTTCAACCGCATCTAAGTGTACGTTCGCTAAGGTTGGTATTTGGTTTGGTAGCTCAGTTAGCTCAAAGTAGTGCGTTGCAAATAGTGTCATCGCATTGATTTGATTAGCTAGCCATTCCGCACTTGCCCAAGCCAGAGACAGACCATCGTAAGTACTGGTACCACGACCGATTTCATCCATTAACACAAGGCTATTTGGTGTTGCATTGTGCAGGATATTCGCGGTCTCTGTCATCTCAACCATGAAGGTTGAACGACCCGAAGCCAAGTCATCGGATGCGCCAATACGCGTAAAGATACGGTCGATAGAACCAATCGTCGCGCTTTCTGCAGGAACATAACAACCGATATGAGCCATCAATGCGATGAGTGCCGTTTGGCGCATGTAGGTCGATTTACCCCCCATGTTTGGACCTGTGATGATCAGCATCTTACGTTGATCATTGAGGTCGATAGGGTTTGCGATGAAAGGTGCGTCCATCACTTGTTCAACAACGGGGTGACGACCGGCCTGAATTTGTACGCCAGCAGACTCTGTCATGGTTGGACGACAGTAATCAAGGGTGTCTGCACGTTCAGCTAAGTTTTGTAGAACATCCAGTTGAGACACTGAAGAAGCAATGTTTTGTAGTCGCTCTAGATAAGGCAGTAACAAATCAAACAACTCATCCCACAACTTCTTCTCGATAGCTAGGGCTTTCGATTTAGAGCTAAGCACTTTGTCTTCGTGCTCTTTTAGCTCAGGAATGATGTAACGCTCTGCATTTTTCAGCGTTTGACGGCGAACATAGTGTGGTGGCACAAGGTGGCTTTGTCCGCGGCTTACTTGAATGAAGAAACCGTGTACGTTGTTGTAGCCCACTTTAAGTGTATCGATACCATGACGTTCGCGCTCTTCTTGCTCAAGTTTATCAAGAAATTCGGTTGCGCCAGCTGCAAGGTCGCGCCATTCGTCTAACTCGGCATTGTAGCCTTCTGCAATTACACCACCGTCACGGATAACCACGGGAGGGTTTTCTTTGATCGCTCGCTCAAGTAGTTCAGAAACCTCATCCACAGGCGAGGCATATTGAGCAAGTTGAGTTAGGTATGGGTGCTTTAATTGCGTCAGTGTTTCTGCAAGTTCTGGCAAATATTCCATCGCTTGGCGAAGTCGTGCCATATCACGAGGACGAGCTGAGCGAAGTGCTAGTCGAGCAAGAATACGTTCGATATCCCCGATCTGTTTCAAGGTTGGCTGTAGCTCTGTAAAGAGAGCCAAATCTTTCATTTCACCAATAGCATCTAGGCGCTGATCGAGTGCAGAGATATTGCGCATTGGTTGATGTAACCAGCGCTTAAGCATACGGCTACCCATAGCCGTCGCGGTGTGATCTAGTACTTCGGCAAGGGTGTTATCAGTACCACCACCAAGATTTTGCGTGATCTCCAAATTACGACGAGTCGCTGCATCGAGGATCACCGAGTGATCTTGCTTATCCATCGTCAGTGAACGGATATGTGGAAGGGCAGTACGTTGGGTATCTTTCACGTATTGGATCAAACAACCAGCCGCACATAAGCCTAGTTTCGCGCCTTCTACGCCAAAGCCAACCAGATCGCGAGTACCAAACTGCTTATTCAATTGCTGCTTCGCGGTATCTAATTCAAATTCCCATACCGGGCGGCGGCGATTGCCATTACGGCTTGCCATTAGATTTACAGGTTCGAAATCTTCAGGGAACAGTAGCTCACGAGGTGAGGTTCTCTGCAGTTCTGCCGCCATTGCTTCTTCGGTTTCTGGTTCGCAAAGTTGGAATCTACCAGAGGTAATATCCAGTGTCGCGTAACCAAACTTACCGTTGTGATGGTAGATGGCTGCAATCAGGTTATCAATGCGCTCAGAAAGCAAAGCCTCATCGGTCACGGTTCCGGGTGTAACGATACGCACGACAGCACGCTCAACAGGGCCTTTTGAAGTTGCTGGATTACCAATCTGTTCACAAATTGCTACGGATTCACCAAGTTGCACTAACTTTGCAAGGTACCCTTCAACGGCATGGTAAGGAACACCTGCCATAGGAATCGGCTCACCATTTGAAGAGCCACGCTTGGTCAGTGAAATATCGAGGAGTTGAGAGGCTTTTTTAGCATCATCATAGAAAAGCTCGTAGAAATCGCCCATGCGGTAGAACAGCAGAATTTCTGGATTTTCTGCTTTTAGCTTTAGGTACTGCTGCATCATGGGAGTATGTTTTTGATCGGCTTTCACAGTTAACTTCTTTCGTTTATTTCTATTGCGGCTTAGGATACGTGAAAGCGTTTCGTGCGAAAAGCGACACATGCGAAAAGATGCGAATCCGAATGATATGACAGTAGATAAAGGGAAGTTGATGATGCAGATGACTCAAGATCTTAGTGAACAGCTTGGATACTTACTCGCTAAACATAAACACGTTTTAGTGACGGCTGAATCTTGTACTGGCGGTGGGGTTGCTAGCGCGGTGACGGATATCGCAGGGAGCTCTGGTTGGTTTGATCGTGCATTTGTTACTTATAGCAATGAAGCGAAGCAAGAGATGATCGGCGTACAGCTTAAAACCTTAGTTGAGTTCGGTGCGGTGAGTGAGCCTGTCGTAATAGAAATGGCGAGCGGGGCATTGCAACATTCAAATGGGACTATCTCTGTATCGATCAGTGGTATTGCTGGCCCAGGTGGCGCGACCGAAGATAAGCCTGTTGGAACGGTATGTTTCGCTTGGAAAGCACTAAACGGTTGGGATAAAGTAGAAACGCATGTATTTACAGGCGATAGATCACAAGTACGCCAACAAGCCACGCACCATGCCCTACAAGTTATTTATGATTACCTATCAATGGAAGGTAAGTAACATTTGTACAAATTATTTTCATACAGGTATAGACACTGTATGAATCAACAGTATAATAAAAGCCAATTAGTCACCCCTATGTGGGTTAGAAATAGATTCTAGATCGCTTGTTAAGACAACCGATTATGTGGAGATAGAGATGGACGAGAATAAACAAAAAGCGTTAGCCGCAGCCCTTGGTCAGATTGAAAAGCAATTTGGTAAAGGTTCAATCATGCGTCTTGGTGATAACCGCACAATGGACGTAGAAACTATTTCTACAGGTTCTCTATCTCTAGATATCGCACTAGGTGCTGGTGGCCTACCTATGGGACGTATCGTAGAAGTTTACGGTCCGGAATCATCAGGTAAAACAACGCTAACGCTTGAGCTTATCGCAGCAGCACAGAAAGTGGGCAAAACGTGTGCATTCGTCGATGCCGAGCACGCACTAGACCCTATCTACGCTCAAAAGTTGGGTGTTGATATCGATGCACTTCTTGTGTCTCAACCAGATACAGGTGAACAAGCTCTAGAAATTTGTGATGCACTGGCTCGTTCAGGTGCTATCGATGTTCTTGTTATTGACTCAGTAGCAGCACTAACACCTAAAGCAGAAATTGAAGGCGAAATGGGCGACAGCCACATGGGTCTTCAGGCTCGTATGCTTTCTCAAGCGATGCGTAAGCTGACTGGTAACCTCAAGCAGTCTAACTGTATGGCTATCTTCATTAACCAAATTCGTATGAAAATTGGTGTGATGTTTGGTAACCC
Source organism: Vibrio sp. 10N.247.310.17 (assembly GCF_041466605.1). Lineage (NCBI taxonomy): Bacteria > Pseudomonadati > Pseudomonadota > Gammaproteobacteria > Vibrionales > Vibrionaceae > Vibrio > Vibrio sp. 10N.247.310.17. The sequence continues at coordinate 46,913 of NZ_JBFSTC010000016.1, forward strand.
TGAAACAACAACAGGTGGTAACGCACTTAAGTTCTACGCATCTGTTCGTCTTGATATTCGCCGTACTGGCGCGATTAAAGATGGTGATGAAGTTGTTGGTAACGAAACTCGCATCAAGGTTGTTAAGAACAAGATTGCTGCACCATTCAAACAAGCTGAAACTCAAATCCTTTACGGCAAAGGCTTCAACCGTGAAGGTGAGCTTATCGACTTAGGTGTTAAGAATAAGCTAGTAGAAAAAGCAGGCGCTTGGTACAGCTACAAAGGCGACAAGATCGGCCAAGGTAAAGCTAACGCTGGTAAATACCTGCGTGAAAACCCAGAAGTTGCTCTAGAAATTGATACTAAACTTCGTGAGTTACTGCTAACTCCTGCTGTGCTTGAAGAGAAAGGTGCAGAGAAGGAAGAAGAAAACGAAGAGCTATAAGCTAACGTTTTGTTAAGTCATCTTCATAAGAATGCATGACTTTGAAAGATTTTAAAGCCTCGAATTTTCGAGGCTTTATTGTTTCAGTCGTAAAAATGTAAAGTATTTGATTGTTTAGAGGAAAGTGACGGTAGGTTGGCTGCTCTAGATGACTTATAGTTATGCACTCATAAATCTATTCTTTATCAAATAACCAAAGAAACCCTTTGGATTAAATAGATTTCCGTCAAAAGTTCTTTCCCCGAAAGGCCTATTACTAGACCTTTGTTCGTATCTTATTATTGAATTCGATCTGCTGAGTTAGTGCTTCTTAAGCTCGTCGAGTACCATAGCATTATGCTGTTCGTGAATCGTATTTACTCTGACGTGTTGGTGCTGATTAGGAGCCAGGCGCTCGTATTCTGTTAGGTAAATATCGCTGTGAATATGCTCTGCTATCATTTTTACAATTAAGCGATTGTTTGCATATAAGCCTAAAGTTTCTTCACGGTGTGAGAACATGAGGGCGAGCTTCATATCGGCTACACACATAAAGCGGTGTGAAGGGTATTCGGTTTCTTCATTTTCAGAACGCGAATGTAATTCTATCTTTTCATGTGGGCTCGCCATTTTGTTGAATGAAAAGCCAATCACTCGAACTCCACGTTCCACGGCGTCGCATAATTCTTTGCCAAACAATTCAAGGTTAAAATCGGTATTCAGGTAAATTTCTAGATTTGCCTGATTAATGATTTCCTTGGCCTTTTGAAGTAAGTTGTCGAACCCCGATACGTTGTAAACAAACTCTTTCTCCTCTTTCAGCATCATCTTAGATAATTCTGATTTAAGGAAATTAATATTGGTGACGGTCTTTTTTTCTATCTGGCTGAAAATCAAGTCTGGTGATTTAGCTTCGTACTCTTTAGTGTCGCCATCAGACATGAAAATGTAGCCATTGGCGTAAAGGTTATCGATAGACGAGTAAACAGAAGAGCGGGAGATAGAGATCTCTTTCGCGATTTTATATCCGCTGGATTGGCCATTTTTGAGTAAATTAATATAAACAAGCGCATCGGTTTTGGTAAACCCAAAATCCATTAATTTGGTGACTAGCTCTGACACGGGTTGTCCTCTGAAACTATTCAATATCTTCTCCTTCTAAGGTTACCATTCTTGTCACGACGAGCGTAAATGATTGTTGTGATTTTTTTCAGCGATGAGAAACGCTCCGCGAGCAAAGGTGAATTCATCTTGTTTTGGGTGAATAATCACTGGAATTTCATTAACGTGAATGTAGCGAGACAATGCGACTTTTAAATCTGCCGTTAATGTAGGATAGGTCGTTGCTTCGCCTGATAATACGAGTCGTGTGGGCTGTAATTGCTGAATGGGATTAACTAAACTGCGCGCCAATTGGTCGATATAAGTACGATAGATGCGCGATGCATGCGGTTCACTTTGGTCTACGCCTGAAAAAATTTGCGTTAAAGTTTGGTCTTTTAGCACGACTTGATGATATTGCCGCTCAATACTTGGTGCGGATAAAAACTGTTCAATGCACGCCTCGTTTCCACAGCGACATATAGGAGTTAAGCCATCAACGAGCCATTGAAAATTTGGTAACGTTGAATGTGCCCAATGTGAGCTTAATGGGTGGTGCACTTGCTCGTTATTTTGATAACAACTTATGCCACAACCATCGCCCAAAAATACGCTGAGTATGGCCTCTTTGTGTAAATCTCTAGCCCTCTTATTTAGACTTGAACCTGCCGAGAGTGGTTGTTCAATTGAGTCTGCGTTCGTCATTGCGTTACTAATAGCGTCGCACGCAATGGCCGCACTGTGTGAATGCATCACAAGCGAGCAGTCGACCTTGAAATGCTGATTCAGGTTTAGTGTTAATTGGGTGATTTCTGGCGAGTGAGTAGGACTTGATTTTGCAAGTTTATGTGCGGATTGGCGATGAGATAACAAAAACTCAGATACACTTATGCCTATCGCGGCGATACGTCCATAGCGGTAGCTGACGCTTGATATTCGGCTTATCAAATGCTGAGTCAAGTGGGCAAGGTCGCCAGGAGTGCGCTGCACCATTCTATACACCTCTTGTCCGTTAGAAGTGCTGGCGACCGAGTAAATAGAGTGGGAATCAATCGCGATTCCCATCACTATATTTGGTTCTGCTTTAATGAGCATGATTTGATTAACGAAACACTTGGATTTAGTTCGCTTGCTCAATCACGTAGCCATAAGCGCTAATGGTCAGTGATTTTCCATCGAGCATGATCTGTTTATCTTTATCGCTGTTGTTTAGAACAAACATTAAATTGCCACGGCGGTAAGCGATACACTCTTTGTCTGCCGTCCCTTTTTCATCCTCCACGTTTAACCAGTCAATGCTAGGCTGATTAAAATCGGGATTAGCTTTACGCAAAGCGATCATTTCTTGAATGAAGTTTTTGAATTCTAAGTCTTGCTCTGATTCTTCCCATATCATGCATTTTCGGTTGTCTTCGCTGCCCATGCCACGGCCGCCATCCATACCAATCTCGCCACCATAATAAATGCATGGAGCACCGACTTGAGTGAACATAAATAAATAGGCTAATTTAGCTTTACGTTTGTCGCCCTGACATAAAGAGATAATGCGAGTGGTGTCATGGCTATCTAATAAGTTAAACATCGCTTCGTTTACGTTGCGTGGGTATGCCATGTACGACGCGTTCACTGCATTTACAAAGCTCTCTTTATCAACGTCGCCAAGACCAAAGTAGTCGGTAATGGCTTGTGTCAGCGGGTAATTCATCAACGAATCGTACTGGTCGCCACGTAACCAAGGCATACCTTCGTGCCAAATCTCACCAAGAATGTAGCAGTCTGGGTTGGCATCTTTTACGACTTTACGGAAGTCACGCCAAAACGCGTGGTCCACTTCGTTGGCTACGTCTAAACGCCATCCATCAATGTTGAACTCTTCTACCCAGTGGCGCGCTACGTCTAATAAGTATGCGCGACACTCTTCATTTTCAGTATTCAGCTTTGGCATTTCGACGACGTTGGCGAAAGTTTCGTAGTTTAAGTTCCAAAAATCCCAGTCTTCTTTTGGTGTATCTGGGTATACAGGGAATTGATTGATCCAAAACCAGTCGGCGTATTTGGACTTTGCCCCGTTATTCACAACGTCTAGCCATAGTGGTGATTGAGACCCAATGTGGTTGAACACCGCGTCGAGCATAATTTTCATGCCGCGTTTATGGGCTTCATCGACGAGTGCTTTAAAAGCTTCATTGCCGCCAAAGTGCGGGTCTACATTGTAGTAGTCGACAGTGTCGTATTTATGGTTGGCGTTGGCTGTGAAAATAGGGCACAAATACAAACCATTCACGCCAAGATCTTGCAGGTAATCGAGCTTATCGATCACGCCCCATAAATCGCCACCCATAAAGTTGTCGGATACAGGTCTGGTTCCCCAAGGTTGCACGTTGGCAGGTGATGTTTCAGGGCGACCGTTGGCAAAGCGCTCTGGGAATATTTGGTACCAAATGGTGTCTTTTATCCACGTCGGTGTCTTTAAAACGTCACGAGGGTTTATGTAAGGAAAACAGAAGAAATTGCTTAAGTTACTCAGCTCGATTTCTGCGTTTTCAGTCGTTGAAATGTCGGCGCAGCGTTTTTCTCCAAATAGAATCTTTTCGCCGCCTTTTCCGTACAAAATAAAGCCATAGCGGCTACGACGTTTCGGTGGAGTAAACTCTGCAAACCAGTGGTCGTGGTACTCGGTTTCCCCTTCATGAATCATGGTCACTTCATTGCCACCCACCCAACCGTGTGCATCACTGCCACCTAGGTTGCCACCATCGAGGCCGCCTTCTGCCCAGTGGTACGGGTCGCCTATCCAAAGTGAAACCTTGTCTAGTTCGCCTTTTGCACTGCGTAAGCGAAGGTGAAGCGTTTCATTGTTGTAAGCGTAGCTGTCTGCACTTTTTGCTGAGTGAGTCAGCGAGCTTTTTGTGATTGAACTTTTTGTAATCGGTTTGTTGATAACTGAATTTGTAATAGCCATAGCGGAAATCATCCCTAATTATTATTCTTTAACTGCACCGCTGACGAGGCCGGTAGTAATGTGTTTTTGAGTCGCAACAAATAGCAAAGTGATGGGCACTGCAACCAATAATGAACCCGCGGCAAACAGCGTGAAATTCTCCGCTGAGTTAGATGAAATCCAACTGAAAATACCGATGGCTAGCGTCATTTTTTCTTCGCTGCGTAAGATAAGCGTAGGTAAAATGAAGTCCATCCAAGGTGCGGTGAAAGACACTAAACCAACAAACACTAAGATAGGTTTCGCGAGAGGGAGAATGATCTCGAGGAAAATCGTCATGTGGCCTGCGCCATCAATTTTTGCTGCTTCATCTAATGAAGTGGGAATGGCATCGAAATAACCTTTCACCAACCAAATCATGAATGGTAATGAGCCCGTTACATACACAAATAACAAGCCAGCATAGGTATCAATCAATCCCATTTTTGATAGCAAGATATAGATAGCCGTCATTGAAAGAAAGGCCGGGAACATCTGCAATACAAGAATGCTCATCATAATGTTGCGCTTCCCATTGAAGCGGTAGCGAGAGAACACAAACGCTGAAATAGTCACGACAACCAGTGAGATAACCATATTCGCTGTCGCGAGAAGAAAGGTGTTTTTATACCAGTCTAAATAGGGTGTGTCCGTGAACAATGCGCGGTAGTGGTCGAGCGTAAAGTCAATGCTTGTGAAAGAAGAACTGAATAAGTTATTCCCCGTTTTGAATGAAGCTAGCACTGTCCAAATCACTGGTCCAAGTACTAATAATGCGTTGGCAATGAGAAATAGGTACACGACTAGGGTGCCTATTTTGCCAATGTATTTGTCCATGTTAATTAACTTATTCGTACTATTTAAATTAGCCATGTTACATACCTACATCGTCTTTGAATGACTTCATGCGGCTGAATTGCCATATCGCAATACCAGACAAGAACAAGAAGATAATGATTGAGATAACCGAAGCGATTTGATACTGCTGGAAGTCGAGCGTGAGCTTGTAAATCCAAGTGATCAGAATGTCGGTATGTCCTGCAAATCGATATTCAGGGTTGATAGGACCCCCTTCGGTTAACAGGTAAATCGCCCCAAAGTTATTGAAGTTATGGGCAAAGGTCATGACCAACGATGGGGCCACTTGGTGCAACACCATAGGTAGGGTGATTTCTTTAAATTGCTGGAACTTGCTTGCACCATCGACTTCACTGGCTTCATAAAGTTCGCTTGAAATGTTAGTCAGTGCCCCTGCAATAAGCAGCATAAAGTAAGGTGCGCCAACCCAAACACTCACCGCGATAACGGTAATTTTTGCGGTGAAAGGGTCTGATAAGAAGGCAATCGAATCAAAGCCCCACGAGTTTAACGTTGCGTTGACTGGTCCAATACCATTCAGTAGCAAGCGGAACATCAATAAGGTCACGAAAGCAGGAATGGCATAAGGGAGAATAAAGATAAAGCGCCATGCTTTTTTTGCTCTAATGTTTCGATTTTGTAGCGCAAGCGCCAGTAAAAAACCAAACCCACAAGTACATATGGTGGCAAAAAATGCCCACAGAACCGTCCAAGAAGCGACACCGAAGAAAGTGCTCGACCATATTTTCAGTTCAAATAGTGAAACAAAGTTTTTAAACCCCACCCAATCTACAAGGTTTCTTGGTGGGATATGATGAGGTGCCGAATAGTTAGTGAAAGAGACGAGTACCGTAATTATGATTGGTAAAATAATGAATGCGATACTGGCAATAAAAGCTGGCGATAGCATGATGAACGCGAACTTTTGGTCGTAAATGTCTTTAAATTGTTCTCGAAGGTTCAGTCGTGACTTAAGGCTGACTTTTGCATCTTGGACATTAGCGATGTACAGACAGATGAATAAGAAGCTGTAGAGTAAGGCTATGACCCCTTCGACCAACATAAAGACCGAGTTATCGCCCTGTAATATTTTAAAGCCTTCACGAACTTGAGCGACATCTCCTAAAGTGACTAAGCCTTTTAGCGAGGCCAACAGCTCCGGGAGAATCAACAATGTGATTAGCTGCATGGCTAAAAATACACCGCCTTTTATCCAATGACCTTTTACGATCTGTGTACTCCCCATAATAAGGAGTGAAGCGGGCATTCGCGATGCCGGCTGATTCTCTGTTAACAACATTGTTTATCTCTATTGTTTAGGTTGTCGTTATGTATTCGTTTTCTGGTCACGCCCTGAACTAGCGCTGTGGCTTTATGACACAGCGCATGAGCTAAGTCGCTTGTGAGTCGCGACGGGAGTTCAGAGGTTACTCTTGTAATTCTATTTGTTCTTCGATGATCGAAAGCGCACGGTCTAGAACAGAACTCGCAGGTTTATCGTTTACCCAGTAGTCTGTAATAGCACTGGCCATTGGTGACCAAATGAAGCCCATTTCAGGAATAGATGGCATTGCGTCTGAGTAGAAACCTTGCGTAATAATGGCGTAAGTTGCTTCATCGGCATCAACAATGATCTCTTCCATAACTGACTGGATAGGAGGGAGTGCTCTTGACATCTCATAGCGTTTTTTCAGCATCGCGTCGGAAGTAAGGTAGTCAGCAAATAATTGTGCGGCTTTCGGATACTCAGTGTAAGAAGACACAACCGCAAGACGAACAGTTGCAAAAGTGCGTGGTTGTTGGCCTGCTAATTTTGGCATAGGTACAACACCAAGATTTATACCTGATTCTTGATACCCTTCGATTGCCCAAGGGCCGTCGATAATAGCGGCGACTTTTCCTTCATTAAATAAGCCACGACGTACTTGCGGGTTGCGCATATCAACTGGATTTGAATTGTTGGCCACTTGCAGGGTTTTCATTGCTTCTAAGCCTTGTTGGGCTTTTTCAGAGTTGATGCCGATGTCTTTTGCATCGGTACCGTTATTACCAAATTCGTATGCGCCGTAAAGCGTGACAAACATACGAGACTCGTAATAGTTCTGTATGTCCCAAAGCAGTGCGTATTTATGCTCTTGCTTATTGTTGAAAGTTTTTGAAAATTCAATAATTTCTTCAAAAGTTTCAGGTGCTTTAGTCAGTAAATCTTTATTGTAGAACAGAGCGGTAGTGGCGAAGCTAACTGGGAAGCCATAGCTCACCCCTTCAGCTTGAGACGCATTAATCGCATTTGGCATAAAAGTATTCGAGATACGTTCGGCAGATACCAGATTCTCCATCGCCCCACCTGCCACGACTAATCGCCCCAATAAGTCATGTTCAATCTCGACTACATCTGCCACGCGAGCAGAGCCGCCATCCTGAATCAAACGAGAAGCGGCATCGATAGGCGCTAACCCACGGAATGAAAAATCAATATCGTATCCTAACTCCTTATTAAAGGACTGAGCGGCGTACTCCATGTAGTCGAGTGTTGTTTTGTCGGTCCAGATTAACAACTCAGCCCCATTTTCTGGCTGAATTGTGTCTGCGTTTGCATCGGCTGCAGCCGCTAATGTACTGGTCGTTAACGTTGCCGCCATTAAGGCTGCCGCGAATAGATTCTTTTTCATTCCTGAATTTTTCATACTGACACCGCGCTATTTAAATTCTTAGTAGTCGTTCATTAAGTACTACTATGGTATGTCTCGCCGACAATATGTCAACATTACCTGGTTAAAATGTCAGCGTATTTGTGATGGTCATCACCTTCTGTTTGTGCTTTTTACATCTGGTAGCTATAGGGTTTTATGTCTTGTTTATTGGGGCTTTTGAACGATGCTTTGTTCGTTTTGATACTTAGATTAATGAAAAGCCTACCGTTTGTGATGGTGATCAATAATCTCCGCAGTCAAGGGTGATTGATCTCTCATTTCTAAATTCAATAGGAAGCAAAACATTTATAATTCTAGAACAATAAATAGGCGTTCATTACGGACGACTATGTTTTTCTGGTTAAATGTTGCGAAATCAGCAAGCCTATCAAGAGACACAGTGGATAGATAAAGAGAAACAGTGAACAAAAATAACCCTACAAATAACAACAAATGATTCAGTGAAGAATCAATAAGGAATGACCGTGAAAAAAACATTATTGTCTGTAGTGATCACCAACACTCTACTTATTAGTGCTGGCGCTTCGGCTGCTGATGACCGAACTATGTCTCCAAGTGATATCTTTTTTTATGACGCTTTAAAATTTGGTGGGCATGTTGGAACATCGATTGAAGTCGAAGAGAAAAACATCACTGATTTTGCATCATGGGGTGGTGGCAAGTCTAAAGAGCGTACAACGACTCATGAAGTGTTTAACGTCTTCTATAACAACGCTGCGTGGAATGCGACAGCACTTTACGCGTTCAAACTTGAAAATCGTAAGAAAAAGAAAGGCGCATACGCAGAAACAGAAAATGGATATAAGCACTTATTATCATTAAATAAAAGTTTTCAGCTAGGAAATGGTTGGGGAACGGGCTTGATCTATGAGTTGGAATATACAAAGGGTGATATTGTTACTTCTGCGAAAGTAGACGGCTTGAAAACCACGAAAGCTGAGCACAGTATTCGTCCATACCTTACGTACTGGAATAATGAATATTCAGCGGGCTTCTATTCAAACCTAGAGTACCTATACAACGATTCAGATAAGAGTGCTTGGGGTTCTCGTGAAGAGGAAGGTTACAGTCTCTTATTTAAACCTTACAAGCGCTTTGGTCAGTGGGAAGTTGCAGCTGAGCTCTACTATCAAGTTAAAGAAAATAAAGCGAAAACCGCTAACGGTTCACTCAATGAAGCCAGCGATTTCACCGAGATGTACATTGAGCCAATCGTTCAGTACAGCTTTGAAGAAGCCGGCACTATGTACGTTCGTGCTCGTATTGGTGAAAACGAAACGAAACATACAGACGGTTGGGCAAAGAACGAAACTTTCTTCAAAGATATTCGTAAGGCAACTTTAGGCTATGAGCAAGCAATTGGCGACGATTGGTTGGTAAAAGGCGAACTTGAGTGGGCTAAAGACACAGAGACTTTCTCTAAGCTGAAAGGCGAAGAGAAAACTGTAGAACAAGAAACAATGTACCTACAAGCGCTTTACCGCTTCTAAGTGGTATTAATCACAACTCAAATGACAGAGTAATATTATGATCAAAGTTTCAGATATCGCCCAAATCGTTGGTGGAAAAATTGAAGGTGATAACACGGTAGAAATATCGAAGATTCGCCCAGTTTCTAGCGTAGAAGAGGGCGGCTTAGCCATTGTCTTTGCTAAAGCCGATTTAAAAGGGCTATCTGAAACTTTGGCTGATGTCATTGTTGGGCCAGAAGCCATTTTACAGACTAAAGCAAAAACAAAAATCGTGATTGAGAAGCTCGAAGCTGAGAAGCTCAATCAACTAATGCGTCATTATAAAGTTCAAAAATATCAATTATTTGATCAAGGGAATACATCAGATACTCCCGATGTTTATATCGGAAAGCATTGTCAAATAGGTGAAGGTTGCCATTTCATGCCCGGTGTTAAAATCATGAACGGTGTAACAATCGGCAATAACGTTGCAATTCATGCCAATACAGTCATCAAAGAAGGCACTGTGATTGGTAACAATGTCACCATTGACTCTAACAACTCCATTGGTAATTACAGCTTCGAATACATGACCGGGCACAACACCCGTTATGAACGCGTGGAAAGTGTGGGTCGAGTGATCATTGGTGATGAAGTTGAAATTGGCTGTAATAACACCATCGACAGAGGCACTTTAGGCGACACCGTTATTGGTCGTGGAACCAAAATAGATAACCTAGTGCAAATAGGGCATGACTGCAAAATAGGTCAGCATTGTTTACTGGTATCTCAGGCTGGTTTTGCGGGCCACACTACTTTGGAAGATCATGTCATTGTACATGGTCAAGCCGGTACCGCAGGGCATCTTACTATCGGGAAAAACTCCGTTATTAAAGCCAAATCAGGTGTGAGCCACTCTTTCCCTGCCAATAGTGATCTGTTCGGTTATCCGGCGAAAGATGCACGTTCTTATTATAAAAACTTAGCCGTATTGAACAAATTAACTCATCAAAAAAACAGTAACCCCCGTCCAAACTCTAAATCGTTAGAACTTGATACAGACAAAAGATCGGTGGTACCGAAAAAGAGCTTAATAGCGAGACTATTTCGTTTATAGGTTGCCGAAGCGAGAGCTTTAAAAAATTAAAGCCCTAACTCGCGATGACTAAAACGGAATAGAACCCTACATATATAAAAAATAATAAGGAAATGACAATGAAACGTACTCTACTTGTAGCCGCACTTTTATCTTCAGCGTTAATGGGCTGTGCGAGCACAGCTGACACGCCAGCAGCTGATCAAATGAAAGCAACAGGTCCTTTCGCCGATTGTAATCTCGCCACGGTGGAAGATCGCGGGCCAATTCGTCCTTCACTTTATGTTATAGGCACTTTCCCTGATGGTCAGTGGATCCACATGGAAAACCGTCAAATGTCGCATAAAGGCAAAGGTATTTACCAAGTGGTAAGCGAAGAAAAAGCGGGCAACGTAAGTTTGCAGTTCGCAACGATGGGCTGGTCTCCACAATTTACCGCAGCTGGCATGTCGATGACGGCAGGTTATGAGAAAGCACTAAAACGCGGTGGCTTTGCAAAAAACACAACCGTTAATATTCCAGAGGATGGCAAATATTTATGGAGTGTTGAAATTAACGAAGATAAGAAGCCAGTTCGTGCATTGGTTAAAGCGTGTAAATAAGCGATGTAGCCAACCGATGTAGCACCGACATAACCCACTCTATATCATCATTTATAACCACGCTGTATAACACCGTTTATAAACTCGTGGTTGACGCAGTGATACAGATGAAAGGTGCTCTGAATATCAGAGTACCTATGTTTTAAACATAAACCCTAAATGTTCAATGATTAATGTTTACGTCTTTTTAGCCAGTAACTTGAGAGCTCCAGTCACTGGCTAAAAAGATTTTTACCTATCAAGATTTAACCCGTATTCGGAGTTTCAAATGGCAACAGTTAGCCTGCGTAAAGTAGAAAAACAGTACGATAATGGTTTTAAAGCCGTACACGGAATTGACTTAGATATTCACGAAGGTGAGTTCATGGTATTTGTGGGGCCGTCTGGTTGCGCCAAATCTACCACATTGCGAATGATTGCTGGCTTAGAAGATATCTCAGCAGGTGAAGTGCGTATTGGCGATAGAGTGGTGAATGATTTAGCGCCTAAAGAGCGTGGTATTGCCATGGTATTCCAAAACTATGCGTTGTACCCACACAAAACGGTCTTCGATAACATGGCCTTTGGTTTGAAAATGCAAAAGCGACCAAAAGAAGAGATCAAACAACGCGTAGAAGATGCCGCTGAAAAACTAGAAATTACCGATCTCCTGTACCGTAAGCCTAAAGAAATGTCGGGTGGTCAGCGTCAGCGTGTCGCAGTGGGGCGAGCCATTGTTCGTAAACCGGACGTATTCTTATTTGATGAGCCTCTATCCAACCTTGATGCCAAACTACGTGTTTCGATGCGTGTAAAAATCGCACAATTGCACAAGTCTCTTAAAGATGAAGGTAACCCTGCGACCATGGTTTATGTCACGCACGATCAAACGGAAGCTTTAACCTTAGGCGACCGTATTTGTGTATTAAATCAAGGTAATATTATGCAGGTGGACACGCCGACCAACTTGTACAACGCGCCACAGAACAAGTTTGTGGCGGGTTTTATCGGCTCCCCAGCCATGAATCTAGTGAACACGACCCTGCGTAAGTTAGGTGATGACATTTACGTGGAACTTGCCCCTGGCGCGCAAATTATTATCCCTAAACGTTTACAAGAAAAGCTAGTGGACCATATTGATAAGCCCGTGTGTCTAGGCATTCGACCTGAACACATAAATATTGCTGCTGATGATGAGATGGTGAACGTACACCCTGGTGAGTTGACCGTGGTTGAAAACTTAGGGAATGAAAAATACCTGTATTTCAAATTGGGTGATAACGAAATTGTCGCGCGAGTGAATAACCAAAACATAAGTACATCAGATATTGGCAGCCAAGTACGCTTTAATTTTGATTCTGCTTTTTGCCATATTTTTGATGGTGAAACCGAACAGAACCTGACGTTGTAAGTTTATTTTTAAAACGAAAATGCTTCACAGCAAAAAGTGTCAATAAGATCAAAATAGTAAAGGCTATTACTCTACAAAACTTACCTTAACAACATGCCCTGAGCCGGCCTGCTAGGTTCAGGGCATTACCCGAATTCTAATAAATATAAATGATCCTGAGAATTATTTCTTAAGGCTTTGTCGTACCTGAAATTTACTGTTGCTGATAGACCTCATTATGGTGATTTAACGTAACAGTTATAGAGCGCGGCATTATAAAAGTAAAAACAATATAAAACGAAACCCCATAACGTGAATAAAGGACGACACATGAAGAATAAGCTTATTGTGCTATCAGCATTACTGGCTTCCCTACCTGCTATGGCAGATTGGAACCAGGCCTATTTCCGTGGTACCGCCAATAACTGGCAAGCTGAATCTATGGTTAAAGTGAAAGCAAACCACTGGCAAATAGTGAAAAAATTTAACACCGGTGATGGAACGAACTCTCCTAGTTTTAAGGTTGATCGCTTTGGTGATTGGTCTGAAAACTACCCTCTATCAAATTTCTCTGTTGACCCTAATAAAACCTACGAAATTAATTTCTATGACGACACGAATAAAGTGGTGGTCCATGAAAAGCTTCCCTTTGATATGCGTGATGAAACCATGTATTTCGTGTTTCTTGACCGTTTCTATGATGGCGATTCAGCCAATAATACAGCGACGGGTGCCGACATGTATTCGGCAGACAAATCGGATTTCAAAAAATACTTTGGTGGTGACTTAAAAGGTTTAACTGCAAAGCTAGATTACTTGCATGATATGGGGATCACGGCCATTTGGATAACGCCTCCAGCAGATAACATTAACGTGCCTGACAGTCGAGGCGGTGCGGGTTACCACGGCTACTGGGGACGTGACTTCTTTAAAGTTGACGAGCATCTAGGTACCGTTGCCGATTTTAAAGCATTAAAGACGAAAATGGATAGCTACGGCATGAAACTCGTGCTGGACTATGCGCCTAATCACTCTAACCCTGATGATGAAGGGGAATACGGTGCACTTTATAAAAAGGGTGTTCGAGTTACCGACTACAAAAATGATAATGCAGGGTATTACCATCATAATGGAGCGATCGCTGAAAACGGTAAAGATTGGGAATGGAACGACGCAAGGGCGGTTCGCGATAAAACCTTATTCAACTTAACCGATTTTGATCAACGTAAAGATGGCCCTGCGCGTCAGTATTTGATTGATGGTGCGAAATTCTGGGTTGATTTAGGGGTAGATGCGATCCGTATTGATGCGGTGAAACATATGGATAAAGAGTTTATCCAAGATTTTACTGGCCAAATAAACGCATACGCGAAGAAAAGCCAAGGTAAAGATTTCTATTTCTTTGGTGAGTGGATGGATTCAGGCGCTGACGCAACGGGATCAAACTTTGCTTCTATCGATTTTGCCAATACATCAGGTTCAGCACTGCTTGACTTTGGATTACGTAATACGATCGAAAATGCATTACTTCACCATAACAATATTGGTATGTACGCTATTAATAATTACATGAAATTACGTGACCAAAAATTCACAAGCAGTGATTGGCAAGTGGTGTTTTTGGATAACCATGACGCGTCTCGTATCTCTACCGTTTTACGCTCAGACGCGAAGAACTTTGGCGCAGGTAAAGACAAGTGGGGTGGTCGTCAAAGTGTTGCATTTGCACAAGACAGAGTGGAGCTGGGTTTAGCGCTTATTATGACCTCTCGTGGCATTCCTTGTATTTATTACGGAACAGAGCACTACGCGGCTAACTTCACTACCAATGGTTTTGGTCAACAAGGTAATGACCCTTACAACCGTGAAATGATGCCAAGCTTTGATAAAACGACAAATGCTTACAAGATGATAAAAACATTAAGTAAGCTTCGTAAAGAAAGCTATGCGGTTCAGCAAGGTGATTATATCGAGCGTTGGATAAGCAATGATGTATTGGTATATGAACGTAACGCAGGCGATGACGTAGTTGTGGTTGCAATGAACCTCGGTCAAGGTACATCGGTTAACGCGGTGAATTTAGGATTGGCAAACGGAACTTACGACAGTGTACTAGGAACTGACCAAGTGGTTGTTTCTAATGGCAGTGGCACATTTAACCTAGACCAAAATGAAGTGGTTATCTTACGCACTAAGCATTAACCAGTAAGACAGACTCTTAATAACGGTTTACTGGTTTTCGATTGAGTTCCAACTGCTTAAGCCTCGTACATATTGTGCGAGGTTTTTTTTGTTTTTTCTTTGCTCGAGCTAGTGGAATATTCTTCATTTTATCGAATTCCAACTAAAATCCTGCCCAAGGGTGTCTTTTCTACAAGAAAACTAGTCGAAGCCTTAACCATGATCTACAATACGGCAAAATTCTAACTCGACTATTTTCAGGAAGAGCTGCATGTACATGAGCACTGATGAGGTTCGCAACGCGTTCCTTAAGTTCTTTGAGAGCAAAGAACACCAAATCGTAGACAGTTCATCGTTAGTTCCACATAACGATCCAACCCTGCTATTTACTAACGCAGGCATGAACCAATTCAAAGATTGCTTCTTAGGCGCCGAAAAACGTGCCTACACTCGAGCAACTACGGCTCAGCGTTGTGTACGTGCGGGTGGTAAACACAATGACCTTGAAAACGTAGGTTTCACGGCTCGTCACCATACATTCTTCGAAATGCTAGGTAACTTCAGCTTTGGTGATTACTTCAAAGAAGAAGCGATTGGCTTTGCTTGGGAATTCCTGACTGAAACACTAGGTCTGCCAAAAGATCGCCTGTTAGTAACGGTTTACGAGACAGATGACGAAGCATTCGAAATCTGGAACAAGAAAGTGGGCATCCCAGCTGACAAGATTGTTCGCATCGGCGACAAAGAAGGTGGCAAGAAGTTTGAATCTGATAACTTCTGGACAATGGGTGACACAGGTCCTTGTGGTCCATGTACTGAAATCTTCTACGATCACGGTGAGCACATCTGGGGCGGTCGTCCTGGTACACCTGAAGAAGATGGTGACCGTTTCATCGAGATTTGGAACAACGTATTTATGCAGTTCAACCGTCATGCTGACGGCACTATGGAACCGCTACCTAAGCCAGCTGTAGATACTGGTATGGGTATTGAGCGTATCTCTGCAATCATGCAGGGCGTTCACTCTAACTACGAAATTGATGTATTCCAAAAGCTAATCAAGGCGACAGCAGAAGTAGTAGGTCACGACGACCTATCTAACCAATCGCTGCGCGTTATCGCTGACCACATCCGTTCTTGTTCATTCCTAATCGCTGATGGTGTCATGCCTTCAAACGAAGGTCGTGGCTACGTTCTACGTCGTATTATTCGTCGTGCAGTTCGTCACGGTAACAAGATTGGTGCACAAGGCGTGTTCTTCCACAAACTTGTGGGTGTACTGGCTGAAGTGATGGGCTCTGCGGCTGAAGAGCTTAAGAAACAGCAAGAGCTTGTTGAAAAAGTACTTCGCATCGAAGAAGAGAACTTTGGTCGCACGCTAGAGCGTGGCATGGTTATTCTAAACCAAGAATTGGATATTATTGAATCTGAGCTTAATTTAGCTATTCAGAATAAAGAGCAATATAGCAATGAAGTATTTGGGGTTTTACCAGGTGAGGTTGTGTTTAAATTGTATGACACATACGGCTTCCCAGCAGACCTTACTAACGATGTAGCGCGTGAGCGAAATTTATTTATTGATGAAGAAGGCTTTGAAAAGGCGATGGAAGAGCAGCGTCAGCGTGCTCGTGAAGCGGGCCAATTCGGCACGGATTACAACGCGACGATCAAAGTAGACACCAACACTGAGTTCTGTGGCTACACAGGTACTGAAGGTGCAGGTGAAATCTCTGCGCTATTCGTTGACGGCGAAGAAGTATCTTCATTATCAGCGGGCGACAAAGCAATCATCATCCTTGAAGAGACACCATTCTACGCTGAGTCAGGCGGTCAATGTGGTGACGCGGGTACGCTAAGCACAGCGTCGGGTCTATTCAAAGTACAAGATACTCAAAAGCTAGGTAATGCATTTGCACACCACGGTGAGCTCGTTGAAGGCGTATTTGCTCAAGGCGATAAAGTAGAAGCGCGCGTTGATGCTGAGCGTCGTGCTGCTATCTCACTAAACCACTCTGCAACTCACTTACTTCACTCAGCATTGCGCGAAGTGCTAGGTGAGCACGTTGCTCAGAAAGGTTCTTTAGTTAAGCCAGACAACCTACGTTTTGACTTCTCTAACCTTGAAGCGGTAACACCAGCACAGATTAAAGAAGTAGAGCGTCTAGTTAACGCACAAGTTCGTAAGAATCATGTGATTGAAACGAACATCATGGACATCGAGTCAGCGAAAGAAAAAGGTGCAATGGCACTGTTTGGCGAGAAGTACGATGATGAAGTTCGCGTTCTGTCTATGGGCGATTTCTCTACTGAGCTTTGTGGTGGTATCCACGCAAGCAACACGGGTGATATCGGTCTATTCAAGATCATTTCAGAAGGTGGTATCGCTGCTGGTATTCGTCGTATTGAAGCGGTAACGGGTGAAGCAGCTCTAGATGCAGTAGAAGCTCAGGCTAACGCTTACGAAGAGAAGCTTGCTGAATCAGCTAAGAAAGCGAAATCGCTAGAGAAAGAAATCCAACTACTTAAAGAAAAGATGGCTGCAGCTGAAGGCGCAAACATCATGGGTAAAGTGGAAGACATCTCTGGTACTAAAGTTCTGGTTGCTGCCATTGAAGGCGCAGACAACAAGAACCTACGTACTATGGTTGATAATGCTAAAAACCAAGTGGGTAGCGGCATCATCCTGATTGCGAACGTAGCAGACGGTAAAGTTGGCCTGATTGCTGGCGTAACTAAAGACCTTATCGGCAAAGTTAAAGCGGGTGACCTCGTTAAGATGGTTGCTGAGCAAGTTGGTGGTAAAGGCGGCGGTCGTCCAGATATGGCTCAAGCGGGTGGTACTGACGTTGAAGCACTACCTGAAGCGCTTAAATCAGTACGTATTTGGCTTGAAGAGCGTCTTTAAGCTTAAGTAATTGATACAAAGATGCCCAATCAACTGATTGGGCATCTTTTATTTAGCCCATTGGAAGAACGTCTGAAAAAGGTTTGATTGAGATTAACCAAGAAGGCTAATGGTAACGTTAGACTCCTTGGTTAATTTTTTATTGCTTCGCCATGACGCGGAGTATGTGTTTTTTTGTCATATATAGACATTGGTCTTGGGAAGGTGAGGACGGGTGAAAATGCCTCTTATCGTGCAGAAATTTGGTGGAACGTCGGTGGGTTCAATTGAACGAATCCATCATGTAGCAGGAAAAATCATTGAAGCGAAAAATGAAGGGAACCAGATCCTGGTTGTCGTTTCTGCTATGTCAGGTGAAACAAATCGGTTAGTTAACTTAGCTTCACAAGTTGATAGCGTACCAAACGCTAGAGAGTTGGATGTGCTGTTAACAGCTGGAGAACAAGTTTCCATGGCTTTGTTGGCGATGACGTTGCACAAGTTGGGTTATGAAGCGACATCGATGACTGGCTATCAAGCCAAAATACACACCGATTCTAATCATAATAATGCGACGATTGAGCGTATTGATACCGCTCCTATTAAAGCGCTGTTAGATGATGACCAGATTGTCATTGTTGCAGGTTTTCAAGGCGTTAATGCGAAAGGTGATATCACAACCTTAGGGCGAGGTGGTTCAGACACCACGGCCGTTGCGTTGGCGGGCGCCCTTCAAGCGAAAGAGTGTCAGATATATACCGATGTTGATGGCGTATATTCCTGCGACCCTAGAGTGGTTAAGCAATCTAAGAAATTAGATACCTTAGATTTTCCCTCTATGGAAGAAATGGCTCGCAGAGGCGCTAAGGTTTTACACCTTCCATGTGTTCAACATGCGTGGCGACACAATGTACCATTGAGAGTGCTTTCGAGCTTTGAAGAAGGCGAGGGAACTCTTATCGCGGGTAATGACTGTTTGAATGATATTGCTGGGATAGCCATTCAAAGAGATATGGTTCGCATCGAGTGTTTGAATCAAGATTTACCGTCCCTCATGTCGCATTGTCATTTATTAGGGATTGAAGTCTGTAGTGTGATCGAGGGAGCAGAACGGGCAGCACTCATTATCAAACCGGACATAAGTGCTAAATTAAAACTAGTTTTTGACGAGAAAATCCGTAATAGTGAACAGGTTAGTTTGTTAACTGTGGTAGGAAGCCGAACACAAGAAATTGTGGTCAGTTCACATGGATTGTTGTCTGAAGGCGAAATTGATGTACAGCATCACTTATTGCAACAGCAGTCTTTAACTTTGGTGATATCACCAACGCAAGTCGATATGGCTGCTAACATATTACACAATGCATACATCGTAGCGCGTGAAACACAGGGTTATCCTAAAAAAGAAGTGCATTTTGGTTAAATAAACTCAATCGATAGTTTACGAAAATATAACTTTTGTTGGATAATGCTCGCGTAGCTAGATAAATTTAGAGATTACTCAAGGAGCAAAGAATGCTAATTTTGACTCGCCGCGTTGGCGAAACACTGATGATTGGTGACGAAGTAACAGTTACTGTACTAGGCGTTAAAGGTAACCAAGTACGTATTGGTGTTAACGCACCTAAAGAAGTATCTGTTCACCGTGAAGAGATCTACATGCGCATTCAAGCTGAAAAAGGTAATGGTAACGTTGCACCTGGCAACTACTAATACTTTTGCGTAGAGAAGAGGCTAGCATTGTTGCTAGCCTTTTTTGATCTTGGGGGAATGGAAATACGCATTTGAACATCGATGGGGTGGTAACGGGTTAGTCTTAACGCGGTGAAGTGAGAACTTTATGACGTTATGAAATACAAATAGGATCGATCATCGCTATTGCACGGTATTTTGTCTGCGCAAACTCAAGATTTGTTAGCTTCCCCTATGGCGCAAATACGCATCCCGTAGTATTGTGCAAACAGCGGTAGCACTTGCTGCTGGATAAATTAGATAATTGTTTTCGGCTGTTTATTATTGCCAATCTTTCACCTTAATTTTTAAGGGAAAAAGCGCGATTTGAAGCTTATAAGTTCAATTTGCAAGCGCTTTGATTAAATAGCAAACGGTTGAGTGTTTTTGTCCAATTTTTTTCAATAAAGTGTTTGACATATTTTCGGTAAAACGTAATATGTGCCTCCGCAAGACGGTGAGGTGGCCGAGAGGCCGAAGGCGCTCCCCTGCTAAGGGAGTATGTGGTTTGTAGCCGCATCGAGGGTTCGAATCCCTCCCTCACCGCCATTTCTTGCACGTTTGAATTTGCAAGCAAACACAGAAGTAACAATGTGCGCCCTTAGCTCAGCTGGATAGAGTACCTGGCTACGAACCAGGCGGTCGGAGG